>JAKMFY010000041.1 GCA_022425185.1 Candidatus Poseidoniaceae archaeon
ATCGGTCTCGAGTTGTATTTAGGATTGGAACTAATTGCGTCCCACATTCACACGCGATTTCCAACGCATGCTACTCTTTGACAGTCACGTGGTCATATCATATACGGTTACGGGACTTTCACCCTCTCTGGCTATGCCGTTCCAGGCAATTTCACCTTCTATGACTTAGACAGAAGACTGACAACCACATCTCCCTCACTTTCGTTTCGGGATTCGGCTTGTCCTGATCCGTTTTCATTCGCCACTACTCACGGAATCTCTATTGATTTCATTTCCTCCTCCTACTAAGATGCTTCAATTCGGAGGGTTCCCTATCGCATTTGCGATTGTTTCCGAAGAAACAGGAAGTCCCATTCAGCCATCTGCGGATCCATGGTATACATGCACCTCCCCGCAGCTTATCGCAGCTTGTCACGACCTTCATCGGCACTCGAGCCGAGCGATCCCCCAGTTGGGTTGTAGCATCACATGTATGTTATCACACACCATGCGAGTAACCCTTCGGTATCTAATTCATGCCAATTCGGCTTCCGCAGAAGACCACCTCTCCGAGGGATGGTCCTCCTCAGCCACTTCCCCCAACAGCAATTGCTGAGGTGCTAAGCAGCCTTCCGACCTACCACGACTATATGAATAAATCGGATGAGTAATCGGCTGCACTCGTCTTCTTCATTCACTGAATACACCTTACAATGCAGGTAATTTCAGTAGGTTCTCTGAAGCCAATTTATCCCCTTGAAGAGGTACCAGAAGTCTTTTTGCTTCATCGTACCTTCCAAGTTGTGCTAAAATGGCTGCTCTTAGATTTGTAAAATTGGATTGACTTTGGCTTTCCTTTCCAGCCATATCCAGTAACGCCAGAGCCTTTTCTTCCCGCCCGCTTAACAAAAGTGCTTGACTTAAATTGTAGATTGTTTCAGGTTGTGATGAATTTGTTCGAACAGCTTCTCGCAGGGAAAGAATTGCGGCTTCAAATTGCGTTGCAGAATTAGCGACCTCGATTGGATCGTTGGAATGTTGCATACCTGAGGCCACCTGCAATAGCGCTATTCCGTAATTATTCATCGCACCTGAATCTTGAGGAAATCGTGCAACAATTTGTTGGAAAGAGCGTGCTGCAGACCGCCAATCACCTTGCCCAATGGATGTAAATCCAGATTCAAGGAGAGCCCTTGATGCGGAATCCGCACCTACATCCACCATGAGTGCTTGAGCAGGGTGTAATTCGAAGGGCTGGGGTGATTGTTCGGTATAGACTGCATTTTGTTCCATCTGTGGGTAGTTTTCACCGTCGTGTTCCACATGCACAATCGTATCTTCTAAATCCGAAAATACAACCTCAATAATGTCTTCCTCAGCGGTATAAATTTTATCGCTACCACCGAATGATTCAATTGACCATTCATTAGGCAAATCTGAAGTATCGACTGCTGGTTCCACTAACGGAATTGCAGTGAGGCGGATTGGTTCTGAAACCGATGATTGTTCTTCAACCAATGGTAAGTGAGGGGCCTCCACAGGCACTGCATCAGGCACAATTATTGCGGCTATGTTTACAGAGTCTTCTGGTTCTGTTATTGGAACCGCTTCAACCTCCAATTTCACGACTTCAACAACCGGAACAGGAGGCTCGATGACAATCACCTCAACTTCAGTAGAATCGTGACCTGATAATTCAAAGGGAATCCCCTCAGGATGACTGCCAATACCAAAGGGCAGTCTGGAAATGTGTGTTTGGGACTCTCCTCCAAAACCAAATGGGAGAGAGGATGCAGGCTCTTCTTCAACCTCAACTGGTGCTTCAATACCCTCAAGATCATACCAGGCTTGAGCGGCGTCATCCAAACCAGGTACCTCTGTCGGCATGGCTGCATCAGAATCTGAAAAAGATTGGTCTTGCACACGTAGTTGTGATCCACAAGCGGGACAAGATGGCCCTGCAAGATATAGGATACCACAGACTGCACATTCGTTCATGATGACCCAATGGGCCCTCAGACTCCATGTTCTTCAACCCAACGCTTGTTTGGGCTTATTCTTCGCCATCATCGACTTTAGAGACCGTGTTGATGACAACCGATTTGATACCTGACACGAGTTCATCAAAGTCGTCATCAACAAGGGCTTCAGCAGGAGATTTACCTTTTGCTCTACCACGAGAATATTGGGCGATTATGCCAAGAAGGGATATCCCCACGAGAACAATCTTCCAGGTCAAAGCGCCGTCTTCTCCGCCAACAACATAGACCAAAATCATGTAGAAAGATACGATAAATGTGGAGAGTAACATGACTGGGAAACCGGCTCTGAAAAATTCATTGAAGGAAATTGGATAACCTGCCTCTTCCGACATACCTGCAGTTACGACGTTCGCAGATGCCCCAATCAGTGTCCCATTTCCTCCGAGACATGCTCCAAATGCAAGTGCCCAAATCAAAGGATTAAGCGGTAGATTTAGTTCAAAGGCAAGCGACAAAACAATCGGAATCATTGTAGCCGTGTAAGGAATATTATCGATGAATGCAGAGGCTATTGCAGAAACCCAAAGAATGATCAGAACTGCTGCTGCTAATCGATAATCATCAGGGAAGAATTTAATGGCCTTTTCGACATATTCCCCGATGTAATCTATGACACCCATGTATTGGAGAGAATGCACCAATACGAACAATCCTGCAAAGAAAAGCAGAGTTGTCCATTCTACGTGTTCAAGTGGTTCTTCAAGTTCATGACGATTTGTTGCCAAAAGCATCACTAATGCTCCTGAGAGAGCGACCCACGAAACAGCAAGATGGATGACGGGGTGGAGGAAGAATCCAAGGATAACAAAGCAAAGGATTGCTCCACTGACCTTCAACCCCTGGACGTCTTTTATCGCATATTGGCGTTCAAGTTCTGTGATGTCTCGATCTCTTCGACCACTGAATTCGTCCTTGTAGAGCCAACGAATCAACATAAATGAAGGGACAATTGTCATGAGTATACCTGGAGCCATTTCGATGATGAAATCATTGAATGTTACGCCATCACTGGCTAAATTTGCGATATTTTCATCAGAATTCCCGCTAATAGCATCGGGAGACATAGCTGAACCAATCATGATGTTTGGTGGATCACCAATCATTGTTGCAGCACCACCAATGTTCGAAAACAACACCTCTGAAATCAGAATGGGTATTGGTTTCAAATCCAGAACTTGTGCGATTTTAATCGTGACTGGAGTTAGTAGAAGCATTGTCGTGACGTTGTCCAAAAATGCAGACAATACTGCAGTTACACTGCACAGGATGACGACTAAGGTCCATATTTCCCCACCACTTTTCTTGTATGCTTGGACTGCAAACCATTCAAACACACCTGTGTGAGAGATGATCCCCACCATCACCATCATACCCAAAAGTAAGCCAATGGTTTCCCAGTCGATCATTGTTGTAACTGCTTTCAGGCTGAGTGCTTCTTCAACAGAATAGTGATTCAAAGCAATGACAGCCAATAGACCACCAAGCGTTGCGGCTAATGTTCGATGAACAACTTCGGTAATGATGAGTGCATACACGAAGAGAAGGATTCCAAGACCAACATAGACTGCCTGATCTCCTAATCCATCTCGAATAGTTACCTTGAGATCAATTCCATCACCACCGCCAGCCGCTTGACTTGATTTGATGAATTGCATCGTTCCGACAAACAATAACGAGACAAGTGCAATGAGTTGTGCAGGATGTCTCTTTGAGAACAATATGTTTCCGCCCATACCTCAAGGCAACTACAATCCCCTCTTGAGGATTGGGTTAG
>JAKMFY010000044.1 GCA_022425185.1 Candidatus Poseidoniaceae archaeon
TGTTGATCGGGATGTTCAATTGCTTTGATTCTTGTTCCATTCATGGAATGGTACTCATCTAATGTTGCGATTAATTCTTGAGGAATGTTTTTTGCCCACTCTGCAGTGAGCCAATTGTGCGAACAAAGCCTGCTTTGATTCTTCTTTGCGTTGGATTGTTGCTTGCGCTCAACATTTCTCCGTTTGTGATAGCTGAAGAGAATGGAAAAGAGGCACAACAATCCATGACGCGTATCATGATGATGCCTCCTGAGGCAGAAGTTACTGGAATGTATGTTGATACAAATGGTCATTTCTTTGTGAATGCCATGCACCCAGATGAAGGCAATTACAAAGCAACAATTGGAGTCATTAACGGAATCGATTGGAATAATCTTCCAGAGGTCGTTCCTGAACTTGACTCATCGAGTAAAGCAGAAGACATCTGGCATGGAATTCGAACTTCTTATGGAGACTATCAGGTCATTCTACAGACTGGTGATGCACTCTCGCAAGGAGGTGTTGCTGGAGGTATTTACTCTGTAAACGATGGAGATCAAATTTTGATCAGTAAGAAGCCAGACTTCAACGCATTCGTTCCAATTAATGCAGATGGAACTCACGGTTATCTCTACACAGCATGGGAGGATCGACCAGCAGGTCTCAGTCAAATGGAAATTGAATTGGATACTTCCACTTCTGAATGGACTGTTTTGGGTGGTAAGATGCTCAATCTAAGCAGTATTGACGGTGCTTGGGTACTCTGTTTCGGAAGCATGAGTCCTTGGGGGTCACCACTGTTCTCTGAAGAACTGTATTTTGACAATACTCAATATTGGAATGATGACAGTTTTAGATACCATTCGGATCAAACAAAGCTAGAGAACTATCTTGGTTACTATCCCAATCCTTACGATTATGGGTACATCATAGAAATCGAAAATTCTTCAGCGAGCGAACCTGACCTTACTCGGCATCTCGCGATGGGTCGTTTTTCGCATGAAAATGCAATGGTGATGCCAGATGAAAGAACAGTCTATCTTACCGATGATGGATATGATACGGTCCTATTCAAATTCGTTGCAGATACTGCGGGTGACCTCAGTTCAGGAACACTCTATGCTTCAAAGGTGGCTCAAGACAATACAAGAGATTCAGCCATTACTGGATTTGATGTCGAATGGATTGAAATGGCCTCATCATCAAATTCTGAAATTCGTTCCTGGATTGAAGAGTATGACGGCATAACTACGGATGATTTCATTTCAGGACAGAATTCTTACATTTCGGATGAAGAAATTAATGATTGGGCTGAGGGACGCTTGAACAAAGATCTCAATGGTGATGGAATCGTTGGATATGCCCTCGATGACAGAGTTGCTTTCCTTGAATCTCGCAAAGCTGCTGCTGCTATTGAAGCCACAGATGAATGGAATAAGATGGAAGGAGTTGCATTCAATGAAAACGTACCTGAATATCTCTACTTGGCAATGTCAAGAATAGAATCCGCAATGACTGATGGAGTTGGTGATATTGACCTAACTCTGAATTCGTGCGGCATTGTTTACCGCATGACAATGGGTGAACAATGGAATGTAAACCGAATCGACCCAGTAATTTCAGGGGGTCCATACACTTCATCTGCTCAATATGAATGCGATATTAACAACCTGGCTGGTCCTGACAACATCCTTGTTCTAGATGATGGTCGAGTTCTTGTTGGGGAAGACACAGATAAGCACGAAAGTAACATGGTATGGCTTTGGGAAGATCTCTCAGAACCTTTGATACCCAACGGAACTCTTTCTGTTAATTATGTCAATTTAATGAACACCCCCGCAGATAAAAACTCAACATGGGATTATCGTTACCAAACTGAGGTCAATGACCTAGAGATTGGTTCAAGTTACACAGCGATTATCATTATCAAAGAATTTGGTTTTGAGGATTGGAAAGGAATCTGGTGGTGGAATACTATCGAAGTTGATGGACAACAATACGATCAAACTTTTTCTTTACCGAGAGGATGTTACTCCATCAGTGCCTCACTTTATGAGAGTCAAGACCTCAGTTCCGATGTAAAGAATGCTACAGTTC
>JAKMFY010000051.1 GCA_022425185.1 Candidatus Poseidoniaceae archaeon
CTCTTGGGTCGCCCTGCTGATCGAATTGTGATAGCAAGTGATCGAATTCCATTGTATTATCAACACGCAGAACGCATGCTTCAAGATGGATTTGGCTATATTTGCCAATGTCCAGCAGATGATTTCAGAACATTTCGTGAAACCAAACAAAATTGCCCCTGTCGAGATAAATCGGTGGAGAAAAATCTAGATGGGTGGAACTCGATGTTGGATGGTACATACAAGCCAGGAGATGCTGTTGTACGAGTCAAAACCGACATGGAACTGAAGAATCCAGCACTAAGAGATTGGCCTGCATTGCGAATTCAGGACACTCAAAAGAATCCTCATCCGAGATCTGAAATCGGCTCCAAGTATCGAGTTTGGCCGCTATTAGATTTTCAAAGTGCAGTCGAAGACCAACTTCAAGGTGTAACCCATATTGTTCGTGGCAAAGATCTCATGGATTCAACACGTAAGCAGACTCTTCTCTACGAACACTTTGGTTGGAATTATCCAGAAACAATATATTGGGGTAGAGTGAAAGTCCACGAATGGGGTGGTTTTTCAACATCCAAGATGAGAGCATCGATCGAAAATGGAGAATATACTGGTTGGGATGACCCAAGACTGCCTACGCTTCAAGGACTGAAATTACGGGGTATACAGGCTGAATCTCTACGCAATTTTTGGATTGAGCTCGGAGTCACCCAAAAGGACATATCGGTGCCATTAGCAACTCTTTTCTCACACAATACGAAGAAAATTGATGATGATGCACCACGTTTGTCTTTCGTACGTAACCCAATTGAAGTTGACCTTCAAGGAGATATTTCCAATGACATTGAGGTCCCAGTTCACCCCAATCACCAATCTATGGGGATGCGAATAATCTCAATGGAGTCGAAGAAAATCTTGATAGAAAAGGAAGATGGTGAACATTCAACATACCGACTAAAGGAATTCGCAGATATTAACGAAGATGGTCAAATTGGGTCAATTTCCCGAAGTGACAAACGCCCAATTATTCATTGGGTTTCTGAAGACTCATCTGTACAAGCGACACTAACCCTTCCCCTTCAAGAAAAGATTGAACATATTCAAGGCCGGGTTGAAAATCACAACTATGCAGTGGGCACGATCGTCCAATTAGAACGAATAGGATATGCCATTATCCGTGAGGACGATTTTCTACTTATGCATGAGTGAGTTCTTCATTCAAGTGTTCCCAATGACGGGTTGGCTGCAAGTATTGACTGCGCTTGCCGATAATCTTCAGGAGAGAAATAACCCTCAAAACCACCATCCGCATTAACAGCAACCACTGCTTGTGGCATGCGTTCATTTACAGATTTGATAACATCGGCAATCGCATCTGTGAGAGGTACTTTCAGAACATCCATTTCCATAACTTCCTTGCATGTTGTGCCTTCAACATCGATTCCGTTTCCAATCGCTTTGAGCATCTGTCGTTGTCCAATGACACCTTTCACTTGATCGTCATCATCAAGAACAACAAGAATGCCAGATGGTATACTAACCAGTCGTTTACATCCCTCAACGAGGGTATCTTCTAATCCAATTGTTACGTGCTCATCGTCAAGGACGAGGTCAGCTACTGTTTCGCTCATGAGGTATGCAGTAGGTTGATGTTCATGATAGTTTTGACATCATGCAACAATCTTGATAATTCGTTCACACCCTGAGCATTCTAAACGAATTGGACGTTCATTTGATGTTACAGGATTTGCCACACCGCACTGAGGGCAATTAATTGTAGGAAAACTTGTAACAATGCTCGGGGCTTTTGTAGGATTTTCTGGGCTAATGTTTGTTAATTTGGGAGAAACAAGGGCAGTAATCAACCATACAAAGGAAACACCAGTCGATGAGAAAAGAACAAACAATGGAGGATAGGCGAAGAAGACCATAAGAAATACCATTGGAATAAGTAAAGTTTCCAACAGAAGTGGATAACGATTTTTCTTTCGAACAATTTTGAAGGCCATCAAGAGACCACCCATCAAAATCACAACGACGATGATGGTTAAAGAGAGAGGCCCATGCAAAGGCGACGATGTTGGCTTCGTAGTAATCGAAAAATCATCTGATTGGGTAAGCCCATCTCCTCTGATTGTCACCATTTCGCCCCATGGGAAGCGAAGATAATCAACCTCAAGGAGATCTGTCGCATCAAGTTCAATCACAGAAAATGAAGTCATAAGGGATGTTGAACCAGTCACAGTAATGTCATAACTCGACCACAATGGTGAAGCCTGCGATTTGATAAACGAACGAAGGAGGGTATAATCCGACCCACTTGAGAGTGGTGTTAAACTATCAATGCGAAGGGTTAGAG
>JAKMFY010000064.1 GCA_022425185.1 Candidatus Poseidoniaceae archaeon
TTAGAACGAGTTCCTGCTGACATTCGTGCTGCTGGTGGAGTTGCTCGTATGAGCCACCCTGACATGATTCAAGGCATTCTCGATTGCACTTCAATTCCAGTAATGGCAAAAGCACGTATTGGCCACGAAGGGGAAGCACGTATTCTCGAGGCAATGGGAGTTGACATGGTTGACGAGTCAGAAGTACTCACTCCTGCGGATCCTTTCTTCCACATCGATAAGAAATCCTACGAAATTCCATTCGTATGTGGCGCAACAGAGCTCGGTGAAGCAGTTCGTCGAATTTACGAAGGCGCTGCAATGATTCGTACCAAAGGTGAAGCAGGAACAGGAAACCTCGTTGCTGCAGTTACACATTCTCGTCTGATCACTCAAGAGATTAAGCAAGTACAATCGATGGATGATGATTTGCTCGATGAAACAGCAGATATCATTGCAGAGAGATTCCGCGTCCTTGCAAACACTTCGAAACTACCAGGCACCCATCTTGAGACCCCATTCGGCCCTATTGACGATGCTATGCGTTCGTCCCTGCGTTCTATTCTTGATGAAGTCAAAGAACTAGGACGTCTTCCAGTCGTCACATTTTCAGCAGGTGGAATCGCAACACCTGCGGATGCTTCACACATGATGCGAATGGGCATGGATGGTATTTTCGTCGGTTCTGGAATTTTCAAGTCTGATGATCCACCAACAATGGCAGATGCAATCGTCATGGCAACCGCACACTACAATGATGGTGCAAAGGTCGCCGAAGCAATGGCTATGACAAAAGGCGATGCTATGAAAGGCGATGAACTCGAAACATTGGAAGTCCGACTCGACCAACGTGGTTGGTAAATCACTCTAATGGCGTATCTACGGACACGTCACCAAGCGTCCACTTCAGAGTTTTGATGACGCCTTCCAAGGCCTTGTAATTACGAACAGCATCTTTCATGCCATCACGGTCTCCGCGCTGTCGACATTCCTCGAACCACGCTTTCCATTCGTTCATCTTTCGCTCAGCGCGACCAAGCATAGCCTCAATCTCCTCCCACGTCCGGTCATAGGTACGCTTTGCTGACATGGTACTCCACAAATGTCGAGGGTATTAGAAACCAATCCCTACAATCACATCACAAAATGCGAATATCATCTGTTTTCAAACGCTCGTTATCTCCAAGAACAAGAGCGATTGCAGTAACATTATCTTCTACAACGGACCCTGGGGAAAGAATACATCCGGAAAGTGAGACGTTCGAACCAACCTTAGCCCCTTGCATAAGGACAGTCTCGCGCAGAGAAGACTCATTCCCTACAGAGCAGCCTTTTGCGACAACTGATCGGTGAAGTTCAACATTTGAGCCAATATGAGCAGTCTTCGAAATGAATGAACCATTGCCATCGACTGAACCATCCGGCATGGGGAAGGGTAGAGTCTCACGTTGTTCGATCAGAACATTTTGGGCCCTGATCAGTTCATTGGGAGAACCCACGTCGAACCAAACACCATCAATGGCTTTTGCATACATTGGCCAACCCATCTCGAGAAGACGTGGAAAAAGATTCTTTGAAAAATCATACTTTTCTCCTTCTGGAACAAGAGCCATGACTTCTGGTTCAAGAATATACAATCCTGCGTTGATGACATTTGAAAAGGCTTCTTCAGGTGCTGGTTTTTCTTTGAACTTTCGAATGTATCCTTCACGCAGTTCACCATCGACATCACCCTCCTTGGACTTCGATAGACCTACGATACCAAATGGACTTGGATCTTCAACTTCCCAAAGAGCCATTGTGGCCTTTGCTCCGCTTTCTTTGTGAGCTTGGAGAAGAGAAGCCACATCAAATGAGGCAACTGAATCTCCAGAACCAATGATGACTGTATCGGTTATTTCGTCCATAAGAAGTCGAACGGAACCAGCAGTACCCATTGGCGTATGTTCCTGATTGATCCGTCCTGAAATCGAATTTGTATTCCATTGCTCCACATGTGCAGCGAGCATTTCACCACGATATCCGGTCGTAACAATGAGCGAATCAACGCCGCCTTGAATCATTGAATCCTTTACAAAATCAATGACTGGCCGTCCTAGAACTTCAACCATAGGCTTTGGCCGAGCATCGGTAATTGGCCTTAGACGAGAACCTTGGCCACCAGCCATGATGATTCCAAGCATGCTAATCAGCGACGGCGTCCAGCGGACATGTCAACTCGACGCATCTTTTTCTTACCGCCACGACGAGGTGGAGGTGAATTCGTATTCGTTTCTTCATTACCCATACCGCCAAAGGTAAGCGTGCCTTTGTTGAGTAGACTTGAAATTAATTCTTCAGCAACTTCTTCAGATTCAGCCCCAGTCTTGAGGCTCTTGGAAACCGCTTCATTGTGGTCGGTCATCCATGATTTGCGTTCTTCACGGGCCATGTTCAGTTCATCTCTGACCTTGTTAACATCCGTCATCATTTCATCAATCTTTGAGTGCGTTTCGTCTGCTTTACCACGAAGTAAAACATATTCGTTGTGATGTCTGTCGCCTTCTGCTTTGAGGAAATCTCGGTGAGAAAATGCTTCATCAACTTCTTTGGATTTTTCATCTGCACGACCAACGGCTTCGAGCATTGCTTGGTGAGAAGCATCAGCTTCTGCCTTGAGGGTCTTAATTGCAGAATCAAGATCATCAAGATCTACTGCAACCAATTCAAAGGCTTCAACATCTGGTGATAATTCTTCCATTCTGCGACTCATTTGCTTGATTTTTTCCATGGTTTCTTTTTCTTTCTTAGGACCCATTGCAGATGTATTGTAAAGATTTTCTAAGTTCGTAACATCACGCTTCAATTGAGCATGTTCTGCTGTTGCGCTCTTTTTCTGATTCTTTTCGCCACGTCGTCCCTTAGCTTGACCGATAATTGAACGAATTTGATCTTGAATTGCGTTTCTCTTTTCCTTGAACAATCGGATTTCAGCACGTATTGTTTTCACTTCTGCAAGTACAAGATCGACCTTTTCTTTGTGTTCTTTGTATTGAGCTTGAACTGCATTGCGTTGATCTGCGGCAGAACGGGCCTCGGAACTGAAATTATTACGGACATCTCGCAACTTTCGAACTTTAGCTTCCATAGCATGCAAGCGGTCACGTAGTTCAGCATCGGGGCGTTCTTCTGCTTGGTCTTTGGAACCCAACATACCACTGCGTAGTGGTTTTGCATTTCAAACCTATGGATTCACGAAAAGGGTTCAAACGTTGAAAATATCGAGCAACTCCAGTACTGCTCCAAGTCCAATAATCAAAGAACCAAGCAATTGGCTCGTAACTGAAATAGAGCGACGCAACCTTGTCTTGAATTCATTACGAACATTGACGTTAATTTGACGACCAATGAGTAAATCTCCACTTGGTTCTTCCAATCGTACTGAAACGGTTGCATCTCCAAAGCGCTCTGGCAAGAGAGTCTGCCAAGCCATCGTACCATCCTTGAGTAGACCAGTCATTTTTCCGAGAACATCTTCATTTCCTTCCACAGCAATCGGTAAGGATTCGGAGGACCACCAGACCTCCTTTCCAGGTTGAAGTTCATATCGCATGGCAATTTCATGAGGTCGGAAATCAGGAGATTGAACACGGAACACAACGGTTTTGCTCTTTTTGGAAAGATTGTGCATAAACACAAACAAATTGGCTCTCTTTGTGACAACATTTTCAAGATCGACTTCGAAAACCAGATCTTTCAGAGCAGATGGTCGACCAAATTCCATATCCTGTTCGATTCGATCAACCAATCGGAAAAACGCAGGACATTGCGTTCTTGCATGCTCAATCAATTCAAGCCATAGTTCAAGACTGAAGGATTCTTCATTCAGTAGAGCCTGAATTCCCGCCTCTTTTATGACCTCTTCGAATTCAAGTTTCATTGTCTTCGAATCCATACCGTTGTAGTGCCGATACAAAGTCATAAGAATTTTCTCTCTTGCGAATTCATGCTTGATTCCACGCTTGACATGACTTTGAACAGTTCGCATGAGTAGGTCATATTTTGAGCGAAGCAAAGGGTCCAATTGAGTCCGAATCATATCGTCAAAAACACTTTGCAACGTTGATGGGTGAACTGGTGCTTCAAATGCATCCAATAAACCAGACTTGTTCACCATATTGAATCGATGTTGCCTTGTTGACATGTGTAATCCAAGAGCGAGCATATGCACACCCCATGACATGATGAAGATATTTCTACCAAGTGAATTACCGAGTCCAAAGAGAAGAACAAAACCGAATCCAGTACACCCTAGGACCACGCTGGTAAAAGAAAGAGAATGCAATCGTATTTGGCTTTGGATTCTGTGTGCCATTCCATCATAACCATGCAGCGCCTCAATACTTTGATGTTGTTCTTGAGAGAACTTGATCGCTTGTGTAAACGCTGAATTCGAGAGAGAAATTCTGTATCGATGCATACCGAGAACAAGTAACCAGCCCAGACCTACAACCGAACCAAGTAGTAACAAACTGGAGCTAAACGATTGCCCAAGGGAAGGCTCAATACTGGATTCCCACCAATTGGGGTCTGTTCCCTCGTATGCCCATGAACCTAACAGAATGAACAAAGAAAAGATTGGGAGAAGAAGAGTCAGACGTAATCCAGAGGAGAGAATCTGGTCATCTATTGAGAGTAGGAAACGTTCTCTTTCCAAAAGAGGAGACTCCAAAACGGAGGGCAAGGTCGATTCGACTGTTTCGCTCACAAGCATCCCTTACGAACATGAGTCAAAAGCGTTCGTCCTGTAAGAGAGGGAAATCCATTGGATTTACAACTTAATGAGAACGCACGATGATAGAATCAGAAATTTCTGAGTCGAGTTCTATGATTACTCCATTCGCTTGATATTTTGATGTCCCAAGAGATGTTACTAATGACCCGATGGCAATTTGTTCTCCAAAAAGATTGATCAGTTCTTCAGATAGCAAAAGACCTACAACTGTACCTTCATTCCCGGTTGGTAATAATGAAAGTGAAGTATGTTCAGATACTCTTGAAACGATTCGTTCTCCAATATGTTCGCTCGGCTGGGGAATCTCTCTCCCACTTGGATCAAATTCTGGATCTCCAAGTAAGACAGTTAATGCAACTTCTAAATCATCATCAATCGCATGTTCAAGGCGACAAGCAGTCTCGTGCGTATTACCGCTGAACGGAATTCGTTCTAGAAGAACTTCAGCGAGTCGATGCCGTCGCTTCATTGTTCGACCATGGATCAAACCTGATTCAGTCAACTGAGCGCCTTTATATCGCACATAATCAATGAAGCCTTTGACTGACAATCGCTGAATCATTTCTGTTGCAGAAGCAGGAGAAACTCCGAGTCGTTGTGCTAAATCTCCAGTGCGTACTCTCGAATGTGGATCTGATTCGTAGAATTCATACATTGTTTCGAGGTATTCATCCTCAAACTCTTGAAAATGACCTGCCATGGAAACCGCTACCCCGTACCTTGGTTCAATATTTTGGTCATCCGTTCTGCTTTGCCGAGAATACTGTTGAGCATGATGGGCATCGTACAGAGCCACCATAATCAGAAGGGACACGCAATGTGGATGAGCACTCCGGACAGGATATCTCAACCTTAGCAGGAGGTGTTTCGATGATTTCTAAATCATCATCATCCTCTTCTTCGATTTCAGCCTCAGGTTCTGCTTCGACCTCAAATCTCTCAGAGCAATCAGGACATCTTACCGTCCCAGAATAGTCCCCTGGAATTCGTAACGTTCGTTCACAAGATGGGCATGAGCGTTCAACAGATTCAACTTCTTTCTTGACCACTTTTTTACTTGCTTTCTTTTTCTTTTCAGTTAAATCGATTTCAGAGTTTGAGGATCGTCGCAGGTGGAGGATGAGAATTATGGCTGCGGAAGTTGCTATCCCTCCGCCCAGAGCAACCCAAGGGATCTCAAAACTTTCGTCTTCAATTTCTTTAAGGCTAACACTGAAACTCTTCTCCGATTCGATTACCGTACCATCAAATGTCCATTGCGCAGTAAGGATGAGTTCAGTTCCGAGAGGTACTTCGAAGGAGAGGTCAACTTTGGAGGTGGATCCAGGAGTCATTGCTAGTGTG
>JAKMFY010000128.1 GCA_022425185.1 Candidatus Poseidoniaceae archaeon
GTTGATTGCAATGGAAGGAGCAAAAATCCGTTATTCCACAGTTCAAAATTGGTCTGCAAACGTCTACAACTTAGTAACGAAGCGTGGCGTTGCACACAAGAACGCCACTGTGGAATGGGTTGATGGAAACATTGGCTCGAAATTGACCATGAAGTATCCGTCTGTTCTACTCAAGGGAGAAGGTGCTCACGCTGAGATCATCTCAGTTGCATACGCTGGAACAGGACAACACCAAGATGCTGGGGCAAAGGTTCACCATCTTGCACCAAACACCACATCAAACATTCTTTCGAAATCAATTTCTAAAGGCGGTGGTCGCTCATCTTACAGAGGAATGTTGCAAGTCACACCAAAGGCCAATGGATGTCGCTCGAAGGTCGTATGTGACGCACTCATGCTTGACGAAGATAGCAGAAGCGACACATACCCAACAATGGAAATAGGAAACTCAACGGCTGACTTGGAACACGAAGCAAGTGTTTCCAAGGTTTCTGGAGACCAATTGTTCTATCTCATGAGCAGAGGGCACTCCGAAGAAGAAGCGATGGGACTTATCGTCAACGGGTTCTTTGAACCATTTACTCGAGAATTACCAATGGAATACGCAGTTGAACTTAATCGTCTATTAGAATTGGAAATGGAGGGTTCGATTGGATGACATCGTACCTCGATGCATCTCTTCCAACTCGATCAGAACACCTCTGGCGATACACACCCTGGTCGAGAGTTCATCCCACAAAAGTGGATGAGTTACCTGCAGTAGGTGAACTTGTCATCGAAAGTGAGGATGTAGAAATCAAAGCGATTTCTAAAAAAGACATTGAGCACGGACAAGATATTGCTCGGATTTTTCTCGACAATGTAATTGGAAATACCCATGTTTTGACACCTGAAAATAAAATAAATCACGTCCACGTCAAGGCTGGTGGCCATGCTGTTGCAGCACACATTCACATCGAATCAAAGCAACCTTCCAGCGTTATGCTTCACCTTACTGGCGAAGCAGAGTGGGTTGGGTTATGGCTTACTGGTAGCATCCATCCAAACTCTCAGTTATCAGTCGGTTTGATCAACGAACTTTCATCCGAATCAGTTCTTGTTCGAACAGATAATTGGAAAATTGAACGAGATGGCGAATTTGAACTCGCAACATTATCACTGGGCGGTCAACGAATTAAATCTGATATTCGAACAATACTTTCAGGTTCGAATTCAACCCATAATCAGTTTATTGCTGTCCATGGTCACGGAACTCGACATGATGATCACCACATTGAAATCCATCATCAGCAACCTCACACCAATTCTAAACTTACAGTAAATGCTGCGTGCGATGATCGAAGTCACTCTGTTGGAACAGGTGCATTAACCATCGACGATGATGCACAACATACAGATGCTGGACAAATTTTTCGAAACCTCTTACTTTCCGAATCGGCAAGAGCAGAAGCGATTCCTGAATTGGAAGTCATGGCTAATGAAGTAGCTGCTGCTCACGGTGCAGCATCAGCGCCAATCGATGCCATGCAGATGCATTACTTGATGAGCAGAGGGTTGAGCAAAGAAGAAGCAACTTCTATGCTTGTTGAAGGATTCCTGGTAGATTCCTTTGTGGAAGTTCGTTCAGACTCGGTACGTGAAGCAATGCAAACGAGACTTACCGTTCATCTTGAATGTCAATTATTAGGGTGATCACATGGCAATACGCGATGACTTTCCAATTCTTCAAAGAAACATAAACGGTCACCCGTTGGTCTATCTGGATAATGCTGCTACGACTCAGAAGCCAGCTGTGGTTATTGATGCGATGAATGAATATTATACAACAAATAACGCCAATGTTCACAGAGCCGTTCACACACTAGCAGGTGAGGCAACCAACGGTTACGAGGCCTGTAGGACGACACTCAAGTCCTGGTTCAATGCTGAACGCTGTATCATGACTGGAGGAACGACTGAGGCAATCAATCTAGCAGCACATGCGTGGGGTCATTCACAACTCAAAGGCAGAGCAATTATTCTAACAGAGATGGAACATCACAGCGATATTGTCCCATGGCAAATGCTTGCAGAATCCTTTGGTAACGAAATACGATACATTCCTGTCAAGGATGATTTAACACTCGACATGGAAGCATATGAAGCATCCATCGAAGGTGCTGGTCTCGTCTGTGTCGTTCATACATCAAATGTACTAGGCGTAAGAAATCCAATTGAAAAAATCATTGAAATTGCCCATAAGAACGGTGCAAAAGTACTCATTGATGCTGCACAAGGAGCCCCTCACTGTAAGATTGATTTGAAAGAACTCGGTGCTGATATGATGGCCCTTTCTGCTCACAAAATGTGTGGCCCAACAGGTATCGGTTGCCTACTGGTCAATGAAGAGACCTTCCAAGAAATGAAACCGTTCATGGGTGGAGGAGATATGATTGAAACTGTAACACTTCAGAAATCGACCTATCAAACCAATGAACATCGATTCGAAGCAGGCACTCCTAAAATTGCTGAAGCCATTGGATGGGATGCTGCACTTGGCTATCTTGGCAACCTTAATCTCGAAGAGCAACATCAACGATTGCTGAATATTGCTCGCTATGTTGCAGATGAATTACGCTCAATGAACATGACCGTTTACGGTCGTCATGACGAGGATGACTCTGCCGTTGTCTCCTTCTTACATCCTACGTTGCACAGTGAAGATCTTGCGCATCTTCTCGACGCAAGAGGTGTTGCAGTACGAACCGGCCACCATTGTGCTCAGCCGTTGCTCCATCGTCTTGGAATCAACGGAACTGTTCGTGCATCGTTTTACATCTACAACACCATGGAGGAAGCTAAGCAATTTATTCAACACACAAAGGATATTTTGGAGAGGTTCGCATGACGTATCCTGAAGCGTTGGTGGAACTTATTGATGATTTCCAATCGATTGATGATAAGATGGAACGGCTTGAATATGTCTTCGATCTTGCTTCAGAAGTAAATGAACTTCCAGTCACGGATTGGAGTGAGCAGACTCGCATACATGGTTGTCAATCAGAAGCGCATGTCCTTCTTGAAATCGAAGACGGGAAGGTCTCTTTGAAATCTGGAGCAGATTCTAAATTAGTCCAAGGTCTCATGGGAATTCTTACAATTGCAATGGATAAACTCGATACTGAAGAGGCAAAGAAAATTACACCAGATTTTGCGGTAGACATGGGGATACTAAATTCTCTGTCGCCTTCAAGATCTAATGGATTCAGAAACATGTTTGACAAAATAATGAACGAATTGGAGGCATATTGAATGGTTGAAGAATCACAGGTACTAGACGCATTACAGGCAGTGGAAGACCCCGAACTGGATATCTCAATTGTTGAACTTGGTCTTATCTATGGAGTCCGCTTTGAACAACGTGATGAGGGAACACATGCAGAAATCGACTTGACGCTCACATCCCCTGGATGTCCCGCAGCTCCAGAGATTATGGCCGCTGCACATCGAGCAGCATTACAGACAGATGGATTGGATTCTGTCCATATCAATCTGGTTTGGTCACCAAGATGGGATCCTCGTGTCCATGCTTCAGAAGATGCAAGAATGGATATGGGAATCTGGGAATGAATTCAGTTGCTCAAAATGAGACTCACTTCTGCACCATCCTCAATTTCAAGGCGTTCCCTAAGGAAAGGTCCAGAGATAACTTCGACGACATCAACATGACGAGTTAGGTCAGGAATAAGAATGGCACAAGGTATGTCGTGCCCTCCATGTACAATTGTAGCACCAAATGCAGTTGCGCCACCAAACGAAACTCCATCTCGCAGAAAGCCTCGTACTCGAATCGATTCAATTGAGGATACATCGACATTCGCAGCATCATCACGTGCAGCCTTTTCAGCGTCCAGTGTATCGATACCGGCCTTCTTCCTCAGGGCGATGTAATGAACAAGATTCGAGCCTTCAACTTTGACATTTAGCGTACCTGGCCAAGCAGTTGTTCCAAGAATTGTTCGGAACTGATCTTGGTAGTGTGGTTGAGACATGAAAACATGGGCTCTACCAAGCCCACTACTAATAATCCCATGGAGTTGCACAAACCTTCCGTATCACCTCTCCTTTTTCATCATACGTGTTGAGGCCATGGCTCACAAAAACCCTTAATCATTAACGAAGAGGACGGTTTGGTGAGCCAATGCCTGGTGACATGTCGTGGATGAAAGAACGCTTTGATGAGTTGAATGAAAAATCGCTTCTTTGGGAACCTCCAACTTTGGAAGGACCCAATCAACCAAGATGTACAATGGAAGGAAAACCGACAATAATGTTGTCTGCTAATAATTACCTCAATTTGACGACACATCCAAAGGTTGTATCTGCAATGGTTAACGCAACCCAAAAGTACGGCGCAGGCAGTGGGTCTGTCCGAGCTATTGCGGGAACGATGGATTTGCATCTCGAAGCGGAAAAGAAGGTTGCACAGTTCAAAGGTGTTGAAGCTGCATTGATTTATTCAGCAGGCTACACCGCTAACGTAGGACTCATCCCTACACTTGTTCAGGGTCAACAAGACGTCATCATTAGTGATGCTCTGAACCACGGCTCGATCATCGATGGAGTTCGATTAACAAAGGCTCGTCGTGGCGTCTATGCTCACAATGACATGGGTGAACTTGAAGCAGTCCTTTCAGCTCATGATGATGCAGAGCGTAAACTGATCATCACAGACGGAGTGTTTTCCATGGACGGAGATTATGCCCCTTTGGATGAAATTAATGCATTGGCAGAAGAATACGGAGCAATGGTCTTGGTTGACGATTGTCACGGCGAAGGCGTCTTAGGAGATGGTGGAAGAGGAATTGTTGACCATTTCAATCTTCAAGGAAAAGTAGACTTTGAAGTGGGTTCATTCTCAAAGGCACTTGGCGTACAAGGAGGGATTCTTGCAGGTACTGAAATGACACGCAATCATGCCTTGAATCATTCACGATCATGGCTTCTTTCAGGTTCACAACCTCCTGGTGTAGCAGCGGCTCAAAAGGCAGCAATTGAAGTTCTAATGGAAGAGCCAGAACATCATGCCAAACTATGGGAAAATACCAACTATTTCAGAAATGAACTACAGTCCCTCGGTTTTGATACTGGCTTGTCGACAACCCCAATTATTCCAATCATGTGTGGGGAATCTTCAACTGCGAAAGAGATGACAAATCTCCTTCAAAAAGAAGGCGTGATGGCTGGAGCTATTGTATTCCCAATGGTTGCCCGAGATAAGGCCAGAATTCGAACGCAGATGTCTGCAGGATTGTCAAAAGATGACCTCGATGAAGTTCTAAGACTTCTCGAATTGATTGGTCCAAAAGTTGGACTCATCTGATTATTCAGATTCAAACGCATCTACGACTTCGAGTAATTCGGTATCATCTCCAGCCATTTCGGCCGCACTGTTATCTTCGACTTCTTCTAGCGTTTTCACACCTTCAAATGGATTTACTCCTTCGTCTAACAAACACAAGAGCCTCCAACGAGGAGCCCAAGACAAATGTACGTAAGCGGGTCCAGGGAGAAGAAGGACAAACATGGAAATTGAACTTGAAATTTCAAGCACATCCGCAAAGTCAAGTCCGAGCAATCCTAGACCAATAAACGGCATAGGATATAGAATAATTCGTGGAGGGGCCATTGGCATTCTCTTTGTAAATGAAACTAGGATAAGTGATGCAAAGCCAAGTAATAGACAGGCTGCCATAAACAGTGCTGAGAAGAATATCCAATTGGATAAAGATTCATTGAACGAATCATATTTCAAAGAATATGGTAAAATAAGAGCGAGACTGATTAAGAATCCATAGAATGCCCCAATATTCCCTGGATGAGAAAGCCATAATGGCAACCGAGAGAACCGGAGAGACAATGATGTTCCAAACAACATTTCCTGTTGTGGAGCACTCAACTCAGAGATGTGGTCAGACCACTTACTAGGAGCATCCATGAGTCATTGGGAGAGAGTAGAGGTTTTCAATGCACCCTCTCCTGATTCATTGTAAAGCCTTATTCTTGGCCCTTCAGTTTTTTGGCAATTGGACCTAGCGCATCTTGGGAATCTTCATCATCGGGCCACTCGCGTTTGAGCAATCCGAAATCCATTGATTCTCTTTTTCGAGCATCTTCTATTTCGTCGGCCTCTCCATTGTGAGCATCCCGTAAAGCGAGTGCTTGATTTAGCAAAGCCATCGTTCGTCGCAAAGAAGAAGATTGTGATTTTTGATCTGTAAAATAGCCAAAGATGGAATAATTATCATCAAGTGTTACAAGATTGAACCCTTTCAACAAATCATCTTCAACCAATCTGTATCTGTATTCGCCAGCGAGCTCCCATCGCCCATCATGAAGTCGAATCATTACCTTCGCCTCTTTATCGCTCAACAATTCCATCAATGGGTGCGCTGGGTTTACGGCAAACGGAGTGGTACTCCAATCGACCCAACGTCGCCAACTTAGTCCAATAACAAATAGGAAAAGACCGGACAAGATAGTTCGTAGTGGCCAAAATGGTATCAAAATAAACAACAATTGGATAGCAATGATAACCACAACAGATTGAATCTGAATCTCCCTTCCCTTTTGCAGGGCCTGTGGTGTTTCTGAAAATCGTATGAACCCTTCATCGAGACCATTTGTAAAATCACTCATTTCAATCGCTCCACGTCTTCCATTGGTATGCGAACCTGTTCATAGGTTTCATTCCATGTATCAACATCGTCAACGAATCGACGAATCTGATTCAAATGGGCGACTACGTCAACCCCCCATAAACGAGTCCAAACGTCTAATTTAGGGAGAAGTTTCTCCCATTGATTTAGAACTCCTCTTCTTTTTTCACGTTGGTGGTTGTAGAGGAGTGCAGCGGTTTGAATCAGGCCTTGAATTCCCAAAATCTCGGGGAGAGGAGCCTCTCGACGCTTCAGAGAATTCCACATATCTTCCCATGATTCATGGGCATGCCAATATCGTGCTGAATCGAACTCCTGAATTCCTTCCAGTAGAAGAGTTTCTTCCACCTCAGTCAATGGCGACGCCTCCATGGTTGGCCCTAGAGGTTCTCTGTTGAAATCCTTCGGTTTTGCCCAATTAGGGCACACACTTCAAAAGATGAAAGGCAATCTAAGGGTTTGAGGGGTGAGCCAAATGTTCGATTTCAAACCAGGAGATGTCCTTGAAACTCGAAAAGGAGGAGCAAACACCTTGCGTCATCTTGCACAAGAATTAGCAACTCTTGAGCAAAACGGTTCAATCCTCATTGAGCGTAGAATTCCCGAAATAGGCGTAAGGACTGGACATCTTCTTATCTTTGACGGAACTCTTG
>JAKMFY010000149.1 GCA_022425185.1 Candidatus Poseidoniaceae archaeon
CCGAAATCGTCAATGGCTTCATTACTCAATAAATCCAGTCGATTTTGGACTTCAATCTCCACAGGTAATCCGTGTGTGACCCAGCCACCTTTACGTTGTACGAAGAATCCTTCCATAGTCTTCCAACGGCATACAAGATCCTTGTAGGCTCTTGCGACGACGTGATGGATTCCTGGCTTTCCATTTGCAGTCGGTGGGCCTTCCAAGAAAATGAAAGGTGCGCCACCTTTACTTGAACCGATTGAAGATTCAAATGCGTTTTCATTCTTCCATGTATCCAGTAAAGCGGTTTCAAGCGCTACTGCATCGAGGTCACCTGCTGCTGACGGTCGAACCATGACCTTGCCAATCACAAGGTTGATTTCAACCTCTCCCTCATTTCCGAGGAAGATTGAGGAGTGACACATTCAAGACCTTTCAAATTCAGGCAGATACATGGCCGGGTCCTTGAAAGGTCAGAGCGTTGCTTTCTTCGTTCTGTTCTTATTCGTGTTCGCACCGTTCACTTCTCTTGCCCCTTCTGCTTCTTTTGACGTTCTTGAAGAGGCCACGACGCCGAACTTAGTCGGCGAAAACACACCAGTTGTCGTTGACATCCGGCCAGGCCAAACGAGTCAAAACCCATTTGAGTTAACGGTGCCTTCCTCTACAGGATCGATCACACATCTCGACATGACAATGCAATCAGTACCGCTTCAAAATTCTCAGACTCTCTTGTGGCAGGGTGCGT
This sequence comes from Candidatus Poseidoniaceae archaeon, assembly GCA_022425185.1. Taxonomy (GTDB): domain Archaea; phylum Thermoplasmatota; class Poseidoniia; order Poseidoniales; family Poseidoniaceae; genus MGIIa-L2. Next base: position 731 of record JAKMFY010000149.1, read on the forward strand.
CTGCATGGGATCACCCAGATGCCAATCATAGTAACACCTTCTCTCAGTCAGGATCGCTGACAGGATCTGGCTCTTCACCAGGATACGACTTCAATAACGGTGCTCAAGGATGGACGTTTTCTAACTCCTACAGTGGCCGTGTCACAACACCAGCATGTGGATACAACGGTTCGAGCGGAGGGTCTCTTCGAACTTATGCTGGCTCGACGTATGCTACTTCTCCAGTAATTGACCTTGCAAACCGAGTGAATATTCCATTCCATGCTTGGATTCACGAAGGGCGATCAGGTTGTGGAGAGACTCCTGATACGAATGAAAATCTCCAGTTCCAGTACAAAGATGGTGCAGGGAATTGGAATACGTTCCATACGGAAAGCGGCGGTGGAGTTCAGACTTCCAATTTTCAGTACATGACCACTTTGCCAGCGGGAGCTTATCATTCGAATTTCCAAGTTCGTCTTCATCAAACAAGCGGGAGTTCCACGTGTTGTGATTATTGGTTTATTGATGATATTAAAATCGTTCTTCCTCCAATCACCCAATGGACCAGCCCATCCTTCGGATACAACGCTTCCAATTCATTTTCCCTTGCTGAAGGGCCATATGCGCCGATGTATATCAATGCAGATATTCCAGAAAATTCAGCCATCTCATGGACGCTCATTGATGAGTTCACAGGAGAAAACATCTCTGGGTTTGAAGGGATTAACGGAACTCGAATCCATCTCGATGCAGTCGATTGGGAAGAATATGGTTCAATGAGACTCCTTCTGGAACTTTCTGGTTCAAGCACCAACGCAATGCCGATAATTGAATCAATTTCGGCTGGAGGTCTCATGACTGAGGAATTTACAACCAATCCTTCAGATCGTGGATGGAGCGTAACCAATGCATCCGTCTTGGCAGGGGGATTGACTTCGATGAACAACAGTACTGTAACTTCTCCATGGTTCGCCAACAATGCACCTATGGCTGGCTATTTGGTCTCAGCAGTGGTGAGTGAATATGATGCATATGTTCGTCATCACTCCACGGATAACTGGACTTCAATAAGTCTACCATACACTGGAACTCTCGAAGCAAATGAACATTCATTCCAGCTTCAATTTGTTCACAATTCAACCACTCCAAGTCTCCTCGATAAGGTGCAAGTGACGTTACAAACGGGTGCTAAAACCATTGCACCATCTCTCGATATTAACAATGATGGCATCGATGAATGGGGCACAGATGATGTGCGCATCGGGTCATGGGGATTCCAAGATAAATTTGATTCAGGTGAATATACCACAGGTTCAAATTTTGGATTTTCAGGTATTGCTTCAACTTCGGCTTGGATTCCTACTTCTGAATTAGGTAGTTTTGGCCTTGGTGTCTCGTCAGAAAACGGAAATATGACGGGAGTATCTCTCCGCGTTGGCAGTTCCACAATTGTTTCAAAGACCATTGACGGAGAAACTGTAAGTCATTTGCAACTCAACGCATCTGAACTTGACTTATTGGAGGCTGCGTTGTCAAGCCAATCTGGTGTTCTTTATCACATGGGCGAAGGTTTTGCTTTGGTAGAAATTGAAGCATATGGAAATGGATTTGCAACCTTTTCCAATCTTGCAGTTTCTTACAATACCTCTGTTTCCATAAGTGCTGATGAGCAATCACCTCTCGTCATGGCTGCAAATTCAGCTCCAAGAACAGTAAGTGCTACTCCAAGCATAACCTTCCCATTCACTGGATTGTCGAATGGAAAAATCATGGTCGAAGTGACTGATCTTGGCTTTAGTGAAGATGTTGAAACAGGCACTGCTTCTATTGATAATGCCACATGGCCAATGACGCCATCGCAACGTTGGATGTCGTTTTCGACGACGTTCAATATTGATGAAGATAGTACCGCAACTCTTGTTCGTTTGGATGTACAAGGAGAACTGAACCATGCAACTTGGCTCCTTCCAATCAGTGGTGGAACCCCCCTTGGCCAAGGCGATAGTCATCTTGTAGAACTTCATCCAACCGAGCCACTCAAGGTTACGAGTATCTCCTCAACAATGAGTGAAATGACTGTACAATTTAGAATGGAACAAGGGTGGGATGATGAGCAACACTTGTCTGTTTCAATGCGCGTTGTTTTGGACAACGATGTTGTTTCCCGACCGAGTCAAAGTTTCTGGGGTGGAGCAGGACTTCAGGCTTTAGAAAACGATTTGGTCATCAAATCCGTTCTCATCACTGATGATAATGGGCCAGTCCTCTCCTCAAAAGAATACCTTGCTGCAGGTACTGGTCTAAACTTTTCAATCGACATTGGCTATGAGGGAGTAGACGGAATAGATTCCTTTGCTGACGGAGATGCAGAAGTTCAACTCTGGCAAGGTTCGACAATGGTCGCTAACACGACGTCTCTTGACGTGGATACCTGGAATGTTTCAGATGCTGCACCATTTACATTCGGTGACCTTGGATGGACTGTGCGCGTGATTCCGTTAGAAGGTGGTGACATTACGAACGATTCAGAACAAATTCGTTCGTTCAAGATTGACCCAACTTCGCCTTCGGTCATTTTCTCAAGTGTTGATTGGTACGACCACCGTGTTGCTTCGACCAGTCAAACAGTCCAATTCCAAATCCTCGATCCAGTTCTCTTGCCTTCGAATGTTCAAGTCATGCTTTGGCGAGAATGGGCTGATGACACTGATCTCAACGGATTGCCAAGCGCAGACGAATACAATTCAAGGTCATTGATTATACCAACCGACCTTACAGTATCAACAGGATTGTACACGCTTCTCTTTGATGATTCGATGGGGTCATTAGGTCAGAAAGTTGCTGGATACCTTGTTGGAAACGATGCTTCGGGACAACCCTTGCAAGATGGTGGAACTTCAGCCGATGGAGAGCATTTATTCATGTATCAACTCGGACCGGATGGACCTCCTACACTGTCTTCGAATGCTATGTCTTGGAACAATGGGGTTCAATCGTGGCTTCATCCAGGACAGCCATACACACTTCGTGTTGATATGAGCGAGCCAAACGGTGCTTCAGATTTGACCACTGTTGAGATCCAACTTGCTTCAAATATTCTCACTTCTCCGTTATCGTTCACATGGGATTTCGTCACGGATTCGTGTACGTCGAATAGCATACATCTCATCATTCATTCCTGCGATATGCTCGCCCTAAATGGTGCTCAAGCAGGACCGTATGAGAAAAATACTCGCCTTATCGCTGATTTAGAACTCGCTTGGACGACACCCGATTTGGGTGACACGTTCCGAGAGCCAAGTGTTCGAATTGTTGACCGTGCTGGACAAGAAGTGCTCCAAACATTCCCAGCCCTTCGCTGGCGATTTTCACCTGCATTGACAATCCCTCAAGAGACAGTGTCTCTGGTTTTGACTCAAGGATCATCTCTCGAAGATGGTGCTCGTATTCCTCCAAATTCTCCGTTTGAACTTACGGGAGGACTTGTCTTTGAGAAAACAACAACAATGCCAGCATTTAATTGCAGTGTTGATGTTATGTTTGCAGGACAGACCTATTCCGTCCAGACCTATGATGGTATCTGGAACGTACCACTGGTAAGTCCTTCCACTTCTGGAACAATACCACTTACTTGGTCTGTGGGTTGTTTGCCACCCCAAGGTGTTGATTCTACTGCAAAAGAATCCTCAGTAAAATGGATGATCGTTGACGGATTAGGTCCTGAACCAAAGGAAGTTCAAACGCCTCGTCCCGGAGCGATTCTATCTGCTGACGAACATGAAGTTACGATCGTTCTTTCCGAAGAGGGTGGTATTGACTACGAATCCTTGAGATTGGTCTGGTGGGTTGAAGATACGGTTACTGGCGATTACATTCGCGGTGGAGAGGCTCCATTCTTGCTTCAAGGAACCGAAATTAGTGGTCTCAATCTTGTTGGAACAGGAACAATGGATCTTTCAATCATAACCGATGAGATGCTCATTGACCTCTTGACAGTAAACGTCCTAATTGAAGGACGTGACCTTGCAGGTAACCAAGTTCTTGGGGCTGATGGTGAATCTTCAGGCAATGCTGTTACTTCGTGGTTAATGGAGTGGAGGAGGCCGACCTTTGATCTCGATAATCCTGCAGTTCAATATTCTCGTTTGAATGTAAAAGAGGGCGAAACAACCGCAGTTCAAATCTTTGTCATGAATACTGGAACACTCGATGGTTCCACTTCCGCAACTATTTCTGTTGTTCGAGCAGATGGGACCACCTCTCTTCTTCGAAATGCAAATGTTGAGGTCGCAGAGGGCTCAGTTGGGACAATTCTTCTTGATTGGGGGCCAGAGAAAGAAGGCTTACAATGGATTGAAGTCGTACTTGAAAACGGTGAAAGAGCGAATGGTCCATCCATTGATGTACGTTCACAGCGTGAACCGAGCTTTACTGAATCTGTCTTTGGAGAGGTTAATCCAGTACTCGGCTCGGTCGGTTTACTTCTAGCAGTTGGAATCATTGGAGCATTGCTCTTAATGGCAAGAAATGCAACGGTACGTCGTGGTTCAAAATCTGAAATTGAATGGGATGAATATTCCGATTATCTTGAAGATGAGGAAGAAGAATTTGAAGACCCTGATGCGGATTTACTTGTGCCTGAGGCTGCTGCTGCAACTACGGCTGCTGCGACAACCTCTGCCCCTACGGACGGGTGGACTCAAGGTGCTGATGGTGTTTGGTGGTGGCAAGATCCGAACGATTCGAGTTGGTGGTACAAAGATGCGAACGGCGAGATTCTCCAATACAAGTAAGGCATCAGGGCTATGAATCACGGCGGGTTGGCTAGACTATGGGCAATCAAAGCAAGGGACTTATCGCCCTGCTTCAACTCAATCCTACGGTTGGAGATATCGTAGGAAACGCTCGGCGTCTACAAGGGATGGTCATCCACGCTCAATCCCATGGGGCTTCTGTTTGTGTAAGCACCGAACTCGCAATATCTGGTTATCCTCCAAGAGATTTACTGACGCAGCCGAATTTCATTCAGATCGCACAGGAAACAGCCATGAACATTAGCGTGGACATACCTGTCCTCGTTGGTACGCCGACTGTACCTGAGCATCATCGAGAACAACCGGGAAATGGTGTTTTACTCATTGGTAATCAAGCCCCTGCGAAGATTGTGGCCCGCAAGCAACTGCTTCCTACATATGACGTGTTTGATGAGGCTCGATATTTTGATGCAGACGATCGCCCTGGAATTGCTCGAACCATTAACGGTTCATTTGAACTCGGTGTCACCGTATGCGAAGACGCATGGCAAGTCTCAGGAGAAACTCCCTCAGAGTACGATGCTGATCCAATTGAACAACTTGCAGAATGGGGGCGTCAAGGCGTAGAACTTGATGCAACGGTCAACCTTTCTGCTTCACCCTATCATGCTGAGAAAATACAAACACGACTCCGCGTAGCCCGGACGGCAGCTGAATGCCTTGATCATCCGTTCTTGCTCGCTAACCAAGTTGGTGGAAACGATGACCTTCTGTTCGATGGCCGTTCCTTAGCTGCATGGCCGAATGGCAATGTGGTTATTGCACCTGCTTGGGAGGAAGGAATACTTCTCATCGATGTTGATGATTCTACTCGTTCCCAATGGATTTCAATGGAAGACGGAGAGGGTTCTGGATTAACTGAGCTTGTTGGAAAAAGCGAATTTGAACAAGATGAGGAAACAGTCTTGGAAGCTCTTGCCGATGCAGTGGTATTAGGACTCCGTGATTACTGTAAGAAATCTGGTATTGAACGAATCGTTCTTGGATTAAGTGGGGGTATTGATTCTGCAGTTGCGGCATGTGTAGCCTGTGCAGCAGTAGGGCCAGAGAATGTTCTCGGCCTTTCTATGCCTTCTCGTTTCTCATCTGAGCATTCAAAATCAGATGCGAAGCATACGGCTGAATCCTTAGGAATGGAATACGATTCAATCCCAATCGATGATCTTCATCATTTGGTTGAGAACCAAATCGAACCGGTATTGAAGAACGGTTCACCCGTTGCTCGTGAAAACATTCAGGCTCGATTGCGAGCAATTCTTGTTATGTCGCATGCGAACGCCCAACAACGTATGGCGATTGCAACTGGAAACAAATCAGAACTTGCTCAAGGTTATTGCACACTTTATGGCGATATGGCAGGAGGATACACTCCTCTCGGCGATGTCTACAAGATGGAAGTGTATGGCCTTGCACACGTGTTTAACAATCGAGCGTCAAAAGAAGGCAAAGTTCTCCCTGTGAACGATTCAACTTTGACTAAACCCCCCTCAGCTGAACTTGCTCCAGATCAACGTGATGATGACACGCTCCCGCCATACACTGTTCTTGATTCAATCTTGAAGTATCATATTGAAGATGGTCTTGGAGCAGACGAAATTTCAGCTAAAGGTCATGACAGAGATACTGTTGTTACCGTGCTTCAACGACTTGAAGCTAATGAGCACAAGCGATGGCAGATGGCACCAGCACCTCGTGTATCTCCTCGTGCATTCGGGCAAGGCTGGCGGCATCCTCTTGCAAGTCGTCATGATTGGCGTCGCTAATCGGTGAAAATAAGAGGGAAAAGCCAGAGGGTCAATCATGACGGAGAAGTACCTCAACATTGCTGGGTACAAATTCATTAAAATTCCTGATAGGGACAATCTCCGACAACCATTCAAGCACAAGTGTGATTCACTGGAATTGAAAGGTACAATCCTACTCAGCCACGAAGGCATCAATATTTTTGTTGCTGGCCTTGAGTCAAACATCGGCAAATTCCGTGAATGGATTCTTGAAGATGAACGGTTCAATGATATCTCTTTCAAAGAATCGAGTTCAGATTCGCAACCATTTAATCGAATGAATGTTCGATTGAAAAAGGAAATCATTTCCGTTGGTTTACCAAACTTTGATCGTATTGATTCTGATGATGGCCGAATCTTTCCAAACGAGTTGCATCAGCGTCTTTCGAACAACGAGGACATCGTTTTACTCGATACAAGAAACACCTATGAAACTCGATTAGGCAGCTTCAAGAATTCAATTGAACTCGACATCAAAACCTTCAGAGCCTTCCCTGAAGCAGTTGCAAACATGGACGATTCATTCAAAGACAAACAAATTGTCATGTTTTGTACCGGCGGTATACGCTGCGAAAAAGCAAGTGTCATCATGCGAGATGCAGGATTTTCGAACATCAAGCAACTTGAGGGTGGTATCCTTGGTTATTTCCAAGAAGTCGGAGGTGAGCATTGGGATGGAGAGTGTTTTGTATTCGATAAGAGAGTCGCTCTAAAGCCTGATTTGACAGAAACGGGAACGACTGTATGCTTCGCATGCAGAGAGCCTTTGCTCCCTGAGCAACAAATGCATCCTGCTTACGTCCCTGGAATTTCCTGTTCGTATTGCATCGATAGGGTTCAACTCCAAACGACCCATTGATCTTGAATCGATGGCAAGAGGTATTGATGTAATTCATGTCCATGTACGCCATCATCAGCAATGAAAAACACGTGGGTTGATGAGGCGATTAATCCACCATAAGTTCCAGCGTTTGAATCGTTTCCAATTCCGGTATATGGATCGAAAGCTAGTGTAGCCACTTGATTATCAATAGCCCATAATGCATGACCACTATTGGTACCTGTTTCATCAATTCCTTCAGCGAGGACGTACAACGTTGAATCCGTGTACATCAAAGCTTGAGGAAGGCTACTGCTTATGCCCTGCATCAAATCAATTGTAAGATGTGTTCCCTCTACGGTTCCATCGGTTTGACACAACTCCATGCCTGTACTGGCAAGAACACAATCAAACCAAATCGTATGCCCATTCGTAACCGATTCTAGACTATGACCAGGTGCGAGGATTGTTGAACTTAATTCCACGAGATTTGACGTTGCAAAGGAATATGAGAACAACGTAGCATCTGCACCACGATAAACCACGTCAAAGATGATTGAATCTCCAATTTGATGCAGTCCTAACTTAGGTGCCATTGTTGTAACGGGTGTAGTCGTTCCTTCCTTTGTCATTGAAGTGAGCCATTGAACGCCGCCACTCCCATCGAGATATGCCAATTGACGACCAGTACCATCTCCAGCGACAAG
>JAKMFY010000151.1 GCA_022425185.1 Candidatus Poseidoniaceae archaeon
GATGTACTCTTTTGCTGGCGATGTTGTTTTTGATCCATTCAATGGCTCGGGAACAACCTGTGTTGCCGCTAAACAATCTGGGAGAGTGTTCGTTGGAATGGACCTCTCAGAAGAGTACTGTACGATAGCCGATGAACGGATTATGAACACAGAATCCGCCCAAATACCAGAAGTTGAAACCTCTTCTTCATGAAGATTTCAAGCGTAGTGGTTTTGAATAACGGACGCGAAGACGTATCATGTCCGATTGGGATTCATCCGCATTATCTGGTCCCGAAGGTGAGGATTGGCGCGCACCAGTCTCAGAACTTGAACAACGATTGAACGCCCTAGCGGTTGCTTTGCGAACATCTTCGCTCCCAGGAGTCCTCATTCAGCACCCTATCGATTTGTATTATTTCGCAGGTGGAAGACAAGATGGCTCGATGTTCGTTCCAGCCCAAGCAGCAGGCGGGAGCGTTGAAGCAGGCGGAGATGGGCCCGTATTTTATGTTCGAAGATCTTTACAACGTGCACAACATGAAGCTGGTGGCGATAATGCTCCATTCAGTATCGAAGCATTTCCCCGATTGCGCCTTCTTAGTGAAACGTTGCAATCAAGGGGAGTCACAGAGGCTCCAGCATTACAATTTGGTGAGTTGCCAACCACATTTGCGAATCGATTTTCTAACGCTCTATCCTCACTTGGAACATGTGATGATGCGACTTCCGTCATTCATCGATTGAGAGAAGTTAAGTCTGCATGGGAGCAAGAACAGATGGAAGCTGGAGCAGAAGTTCAGATGCGAATGTTCGATGCAGTTTCGAGACTCGGCGGAGAAGGTATGACAGAACTTGATTTGGTCGCAGCAGCAGAAGCGATCAGTCGTAGTGAAGGATTTGGAGGCCAGGTTCAGATGCGTCGCTTCCCATTGCAATGTAATCGTGGAGTCATTGTCTCAGGAAGAGCAGGAGGCGTTCCGTCCTTCTTTGACTCAGCAGTTGGAGGCGCAGGGCCACATCCGCTTGCAGGTATGGGTTCCGGATTCAATAAAATCAAGAGAAACGAACCAGTATTGGTCGATCTCGTTCATGTTCATCGTGGCTATGTCGTTGATATGACCAGAATGTTTTCTCTCGGTTCTCTTTCTCAGGAATGGCATCAGCGTCTCGAAGATATGTTGGCCGTCAAGGATACAGTTGTAGGCGTTCTTGATGAAGGTGGACTTTGCAGTGATGCTTGGGTTGAAGGTCAAGCATTAGCATACGAACTCGGCCATCAGGACCATCTAATGGGTATGGTTCCGGATCAATCAAAATTCTTAGGACACTCAGTAGGTTTGCAATTGGATGAATCTCCAGTTGTCGCTGCAGGTTTTGACCGCCCATTGCCGATTGGAGGGACGATGGCTATCGAGCCAAAGGTTGTTCATACAGATGGAAGCATTGGGTCAGAGGATACGTGGATTCGCGATGAAGATGGAATGCGTCCTGTGACAGCCGATGGTGCTTGGCCATGGTTGACTGAATGGTAGGAGCCATTCATCACGGTGTGTTCAAAGAGGTGGAAAGGTAGCCTGTGATATGCCGGCAAAGCCTTACGCTCCAAGCCACATCGGTTCAGTAGCATCGACATTTACAACGATGCGTATTTCAGGTGCAGTAAAAGAATCACTTGTTGGTCTTGTTTGTTCTGAACTCGACTCGCTCGTCCCTTCGATGGAACAAGCCACACTCGGTAATGATCCTGAACGAAAGACCTTGGATGATTCAAATCGTACACGATTGAATTACAATCGTACTCGAGAATTGATGATCGATCGATTGGAACAGGTTGAATCCGTTGGCTCAGCAGCGGTTCAAGGCGGAATTGAGTACATCGAAAAGTTCCTAGCACGCCTCATGAGAAATTGTGAGGAAGCAGCATCAAGAGATCGTGTTTCAACCATTAAGCCTCGACATCTCCTACTTGCATTGAATTCGATGGGGAAGGGCGAATCAGCACATGAGGAAGAAACAGAAGATGTAGAAGAAGAAGGAATTCAAGTTCAAGGAGGAGGACTGATTACAATTCCTCACGTGAAATCAATGTCCCGGCCTCATGCAAAAATGGCAATCACCGATGAAGCAGCTCAAGATTTACTTTACACGTACGGAGACATGGTCTCTGAACTCGAATCTGATATCCGAAAGCATGCGAATCTGGGAAGAGATCCGATGCATTTCATTGATTCAGTCAACCGTCTCAGCGCATTGATGGCATTCGGATGGATTCGCAGAATGTTGATGAAAGCCGCTGACAATGCTCGAGAACGTGGTTATCCGCGAATCGATATTGAACAAATTGTAAACATCGATCCGTTTGAGTGATATGTTACTTTCCTCAGTTCTTCTCTCTGCTTTCTTTGCAGGCGTAGTTGCTACATTAGTAACCGTAGCAATCGAAAAATTTGGAGGGAGAACAGGCGGAGTCTTAGCCACAGTTCCTACAACAATTATCCCTGCAGCCATAGGTATGTACAGTATGTCAACGGGTTCTGAATTTGATCGGGCCATGTCTGTAGTTCCTCTTGGAATGTTGGTAAATGCATTGTTTCTATTGGTGTGGATGAAGGTACCAACACGCTTTGGAACAGGGTTGATGACGACAATGATCATCTCTCTTCTGGTTTGGGCTTCTGTGGGAACAATTGGTCTCTATGGCGCAGATTTTGTTCAGGGCGATGGGCTTAGCGAGTTATCATTTGGACTTCTTCTTCTTTTGATACTAATTCTACTTGGTATTTGGAGCACGTGGACATCAGTCTATGCCCCTAAAGGAAAACATCGAGTTCGTCCACTTGTCCTCATTGCACGAGGTGGTGCAGCAGCACTGGCTATTGGATGTGCAGTTTGGTTGTCAAGCCTCTCCTATGCGATGATTTCTGGATTGGTTAGTACCTTTCCTGCTATATTTCTGACTTCAATGGTTGCTCTTTGGTTATCACAAGGACAAGATGTTCCACAAGGTGCTGCAGGGCCAATGATGTTGGGTGGAGCAAGTGTTGCAGTCTATGCGATTGTTGCAATGTGGCTCTTTCCATTGCAGGGAGTTGTGGTTGGTTCTATTCTAACATGGATTATTTCAGTAGGTGGTTGGACCGTACCTGCTTACTTTTTCTTACAATGGCGTCAATCGTTAACCAATCTCGACCAACGTTCAGATGCAGGTACATCAACGATTTCAAGATGAATTGAATTCACACCTTTTGTTCCTTCTAAGTGGAGTTTCAATTCCTTAGCATCGATAAGGCAACAAGGGCAATGAGGTCGAGAAGGTCGAAATTTAACTTGAACATTCCCCTCTTCAGATATATCGATTGCTTGGACATTTTCAGATTCAAGCAGCGGCTTTGTCATGTGTGGATCTCGCCATGA
>JAKMFY010000171.1 GCA_022425185.1 Candidatus Poseidoniaceae archaeon
CCACATAAACCATGTCGAGTATTTTCAGTTGATAGAGTGTTTCGAAAGGAAGCAATTGATCGTACACACCTCCCTGAATTCCATCAAATCGAAGGAATCATCATGGAACCAGGTGCAAATCTTCAGATGCTTGTTACGACACTGAAGACGTTCTATGCCAAGATGGGCTATCCTGAAGTACGTGTACGTCCTGCTTATTTCCCGTATACCGAACCAAGTCTTGAGATCGAAGTCAAGTGGAAAGGTAAGTGGCTCGAACTTGGTGGGGCAGGAATTTTCCGGCCCGAAGTAACAGAGCCTCTTGGAATCACTTCACCAGTTTGTGCATGGGGCATGGGCCTTGAGCGACTGGCTATGCTCGTGCTTGGTCTTGACGATATTCGTCAACTCTACATCTCGGATTTAGAATGGTTAAGGAACCAACCTTTGTTGTAAGTATCCTTAGAATAGATACATAAGTTACCTTGCCAAGGTCTTGCCATGTCACAAGGCATGCATCTGTCAAACACTGAAACCGTACCCGGAAAACTCATCACGGGGTCCTTTGGCCTCGTTCAAGGTTCAACCGTTCGAGCAAAGAATGTCTTCAAGGACATCGGAGCAGGGTTCAAGAACATGGTCGGTGGGGAATTAAAAGCCTACACTGAACTTTTACAAGAAGCCCGTAACGAAGCACTACAACGCATGATGATGGATGCTCAAAGCCGAGGTGCTAATGCAATTGTCAACGTACGATTTGCTACATCTGCAGTCGCTGGTGGCGCTGCTGAACTTTTCGCATACGGAACTGCAGTAACTGTCGAGTGAGGCGATCCCATGGCTGGAGAGAACTTTTTGTTTTGTCAAATATTTTTCTTATCCTTACCATTGTTTATCTACCTCGGCTCATGGATGTTTGGCAATCTCCATCAAAACAAGCTCTTGCTCAAACTAGAGACCGAAGAAAAGAGTTTACAAGGGCGAGCAAATCCTGTTACCAATCTTTCAAAACCGAGTCAGGTACGTCAAGTTGATTCATCTTCGCTCGTTATGGAGAGTATTTCAGTCGGCCCCTCTTGGTGGCAAATGTTCACAGGCGGGATTAAGAACCTCTTCGGTGGTAAAATCCATTCATATGACAAGATGTTGACGTATGGCCGTCGTGTCGTTATTCATCGATTAAGAATCCAGGCTATACAGTCAGGCTTCGATGAAGTCATCAATCTACGAGTTGAAACATCAATGATAACAAAGAAGTCAAAAGGTGATGACAAGACCGCTGCATACGAATTCACTGCTTATGGTACCGCTATTCGGTATTCTGCCTCTCAAGATTAAGTAGTTTGAGCATCACCCGGTGTTTTGGGGAACACCTATGGCAAATGAAAAACTAATAGCCGGAGCGATAATGATCATATTGAATATTGCTGTCCTGGCACCGATAGCAACAGGCATGGTAGAAGACGCAGTGGAAGACAATTTTGAGACATATCCATATGACTCAGCTTGTGAAGACAGCGACTGTACCACTGCAGAAGAAGACTGGGCAACATCGACTTCAGAACGAACTTACTATGCTTGGAATTTAACCAATGCAGATGAAGTTATGGCAGGAGAAGAACCAGTTTACGAAAAGGTTGGTCCTTTCCTTTATGATATTACAACAACTCGTAATATTCTCGACTTCAACGAATCCGCAGGTACACTGACCTATGATGAATCTAAGGTCTTTGAGTGCTCTGCAGACACATTGAATCCTTGTGATATGCCTATCACTCAACTCAACATTCCTTTCCAACCTCAAGTTGTCGGCGCTACAGGAACTGCAATTGCCGGAATCATGGACCTCACAAAGGCTGGATTCGCTGCTGGTGCAATCGGTAACGAGATGGAATCTTTCTCTGCTGGTCAAGCAACTGCTGATGGTCTAGCGACCTCCTACGGTGGTATTCAGATGGGAGCATTGGGTGCACCAATGGATGCAGGCACCGCTTCAATGATGATCGGTGTGGGCTGGTATGATGCATACGATGCTTTCTTTGCTTCCATTAACGGTTCACAAATGAACAACATGACCGGAGATGAAGAAATGTTAACTTATACTGATGCGATTCAAGGTGCTCAATTGATGGCAGCAGGAGGTCCAGGAAATGAGACAGACATTACATTCTTTGGTAACCAATCTATCGGTGATCTCTCCTATGCTTTCGAATCAGCAATAATGCCAACAGGCGAAGATGCTTCGCTAACCAGTATGCAAGGTGTTCTCATCCTTGCTGGTCACTGCGACGCTTTCGCTACAGCAACTTATGCTGAAGTCATGGCAGATGCAGCAAATGGATTTGCAAACGTTGGAACAATGCAACGTGCAAGTATCTGGGGCTATGCATCCGCTGATATCAACGCTACAATCGCAACAGACTTTGCGGTATGTTTCGGTGTTGGAGGTACATTCTCAATGACGCACGGTGGAGCTGATGATGATTGGTTCCAAGATCCTCTTGCAGTCAATGCTTCAACACGTATGATGAACTATCTGGGTGTCGATATTGACAACGCTGTTGCTATGGGTCTTCTCTTTGGAGGACAAGGAACTGATATGCCAACAGGTCTTCTTGCAACCAATCTTGAAGCAACATCCTTCGGTATTGCTGCATTCGCTGGAATGGATCCTGCTACTGCAATGGCAACCTATGGCCTTGATGCAACACAATATGCTGCGGTTGGAGCATGGGTTGGCGGATGGCTGACAAGCGTTAGTTCTCTTCCAATGATTCTCCTTGGAGGAACTGGTACAATGACTGCTGAAGAATTCGTTAACATTTCTTTCGGAGCAGAAGATCCAGTCAACGGTGGATACCTCGACAACAGCATCAACCTTGGTGGTGCTTGGGGATCAGCTCTCATTCCAGCATCAGAAGGTGCACCTTCAATCGCACTTGATGCTGCAATCTCAGGTAACATTCTCTACGGACAACTTGGTCTGACAACGGCATCAGGGGCGACTCTCTTCTTGTTCGGTGAATTGACAGGCATGACGCCTCCAATTGACTTTGCTACAATGGGACCAGGTGCTCCAATGGAATGGAATTCTGCAACAATTCAAGCACTGTATGGTGTTGATGCAAATGCTGCAAATGCTCTTCGAACACTCATGATGAGTGTTATTTACGATGATTTCGTTCCTGGATTCCTTGTTGATACCTTTGGAAGCAGTGGTCAATACATGACCATGCCTCTCGAAAATTGGCTCTATGGATGGAGAGACCCAGTCAGCGCTTTCGTTGCAGGTGACGTAACTGACCCTTCATTGGGATGGTCCAAACTTGAAACAAACCAAACCTACTTTGGATCTGGTGGAATCTCAACAGGACCTGCTTCAGTTTACGTTATGTGCACTGGACACAACTCAGATTGCGACAAGGGTGAAGCAATCAGCGAAGACGGTTCAAATCAACTCTCTTGGAGAAACGATATGATGTTCGCTGAAACCTTTGGCCTTGTTACCCCAGTAAATCTCAATGAGACCACTGGTGGATTCCTTACCGGAAGTGGGGACATGGTCAATGCTGGTGGATACGGTGTTACAGAAGTTGTCGATGATGGAACTGGAGACGTAAAGGGAATACCAGTTGACAAATGGACAGCAAGTGTTGACCCAACTACAAACCCAATTACTGCTAAACTCGTCAAGAGCTTCACGCTCCTTGACGCAACCACACCTGCTCTTCCAGTTTACTTTGGAAGCGAGATCTCGATGATGTCTGAAGAAATCTCAGGACTCATCATCTCAGGTTCTTCAACATCTACGTTCTATCTGGACACACGAACTGGACTTGATTTGGCTTCAGCGCCAAACATGACCGATTTGCAACCTGTGTTCCAAATTGAACAATCTTCAGAAATTGAAGATGATGATGCAGAAGACATGGAAAGTGCAATTGTCCAGAACCAAGAGTTCATGGGCTGGTGGATGAACTTTGACAACGGCTTCGATTACGTAGGGCTCTTGCTCTACATCGGTGGTGTTGCATTGATCATCATGCACTTTGTCATGACTGGCAAAGATGAAGACAAAGATTACTCTTGAATGGGTATTCAAACTTAACATCTATTTGGGACGCCTCTCTTGAGGCGTCCCTATAGCGTTAAGAAGGTCCTTTTTGTAGGACCTCCATGGACAAACGTGCCAAGGTTTGCTTGATCATCGGAGGAATACTCCTTCTGGTTGGAATTGGTGGGTTCGCCCTTGGTGTCTCTCAGATTGATGATATCGAAGAAGCTCAACCCGTTTTCGTACTTGAAGAAGTCACAAATGGGACGCTGATGGTTGCTGATGAAGATGGCCAAGGCGATGCAGGCTTTACTTTCTTCGTGAAGGGTACGTTTATTGATGCGAACAATGACGATGTATGGGATCATTGTCAACAAACCAGTGTTACAGTAACGAACAAACCTGCTATCGTTCGGGCTGCTTGGTCCTCTGTGGGACATGATTTAGAGGGAGAATTTTACAACGAAGTGCTGGTAAGTGATTCTTTTGATGGATGCGATGCATATTCAGACAATAAGGAGTTCTACCATGAGAATTCGTCATACATTAAACTCGGTCGAGCTTGCTTCGCATGTGGCGCGGGAGAGTTCTCTTTTGAATCTAATCAATCTGTTTATGTCATAAACGATGATGATTGGAGTGAAGCAGGAACACCAATTGCAATCCTAGTGCTTGGATTCATTAGCGGATTTGGATCTCTTTGCTGTGGAATTATATTCCTCATTGTAGGAACCATACTTGTCTTTACACTAAAGGATGAAACAGTCCAACCAATGATGATGAATCAAGATGGAGGATTTGTAATACAACAGAATCTGGCTTCGACATCTCAAATCACTCAGCGAGCAAATCAGACTGTCGTTGAACCATATTCGTCTCCACAATCCTCTGATGATGCCACTGAATCAATGAATGAAACAGCAGCAGAACCGTATTCATTCCCATCGACGGACGGTATAAATCCCGAAGCGAAAGAAGAATAATTTTGTTGTAATTTTTTACCGTACATATATACCCTGCCTGCTAT
>JAKMFY010000189.1 GCA_022425185.1 Candidatus Poseidoniaceae archaeon
GTCAGCAACTTTGAGTTCATGAAGGACATTTTTAGATACACTTGGTCCCCAATCTGGAGCAATTGAGATTCTTACCCCAGCTTGGTCAGCAGCCACAACATCTGTTGTGTCGCCGTAAAGTAACAGATTCGATAATGGTGACCAAGCCAAATCTGCTCCAACTAGCCCCATCATTGCGAATTCTGTTGCGGTCAATGCCGTTCCGTGAACAACAACCAACTCTCCAACAAGGAGGTCATTTTGCACCAATACGTCAAATTCTGCTCTGCTAATTTCGTCTACACCTTCAGATAAGTGAAGGTACCATGCGTTGAGATTACCAGAGTTGTTTCCGTTTTTGATATGGCTTCCAACATAATCGCTTTCCAGCGTCGTTACCTTGGTGTGGATATCATCACCACCAAAGTTGTACAATTCGATGTTGCGAGAGAGCATACTGTCCCAAGCATCGGTGTTTGAACTTGGTGACCCTTGAACTGCAGTGACGCCTCCCGCAATAGCCATTACTTCTGCATATTTCATCTGCTCATCGGCCATGTTCCACATGCTGCCGCCCTGAACAAATGTCTTCATCCACGAAATGTCACGTTTGTAGTTTGGATTATTTTTCCACTGATTTCGGTTTGAATAACCGCCTTCCTCAGACTTTGTTGACGTGTGGACCTCAAAGTCCCAAAGCGGGATGTGATTGTAATGCATATGATTGTGTGAGTCGATGAGACCTGGGTAGATGGTTCCGTTTGTGTCAATGATAGGAACGTCGGTCAAGTCGACATTTGCTGGGATTTGATCGCCCCAAACCGCTTCTATTTTTCCGCCACGGATGAGGACATTTCCTTCGTTGATCACATCGGCTTCAGCATTCATTGTAACGACTCGGCCTTGCAAAACCATCGCGTCGACCCTTCCACCATCGCTGATTCCGAAACAACCAACCATGTTTTGTGCTGATGGGAAATATTCTCCTTCAGCAAACCCTGGAGTTGGAGGGCTTACCTTCCAAATCGAACCGTTTTCCAATGGAATGTAGGAGTTACCGTACCATGAGTCTTCGCCAGGGTAGGATAGTTCATCGATAAGAGATCCACTTGTGTCAGTCAGAGAGACACTGTCGCCGTCAAAGTAGTCGAGTTCGATTCGTGACGCATTGATGAATACCGAAATGTATCCATTTGCAGGGATAATTGTGTTGCGGGCAATCTGACAAGGAGCACTTCCTCCATCTGGTTTGTCATCAAGAACCCAATTGGAGACGTTGATGGCTTGCGAGGTGGGATTGTGTAGTTCAATGAATTGATCAGAGAATTTTCCGTACTCTCCATCTGCATTCCAGTCTGTTGCATTGTAGCAATTCGTACACGTCTCATTATTCTTCATCCCATTTGGTGAAACAAGAATCTCTGAGATGATGACTGAGTCGCCCTCTCCCACCGATTCCACGTGCTGATTGTCGAGTAACATTGACGTAGGCGAGGCAGAAGTGAAGAGGAAAATTAAAACTGCACTGAGGACGAGAGTTCGGCTCATATTCTTTGGGTTGCGTTACAGCACATGAATCCGCCGATGCAGCCTCATGGAGGAATGCATGAACAAATATACTCCAAACTACAGGACAACCTATGGCGACAGTAAACATGCACGAATCTTCATTCAATGAAATCATTGAAGAAAACAAACTCGTAATTATTGATTTTTGGGCTGAATGGTGCGGTCCTTGTCGAGCCTACGCCCCAGTTTTTGAAGGGGTATCAGAAGAATTTCCTGATGTCATATTCGCAAAGGTCGATACAGAAGCTGAACAAGCGCTCGCAGGTACCTTCGGGATCCGCTCTATTCCAACAACCGTTGCCTTCAAAGATGGCATAGGTGTCTTCATGCAACCAGGTGCTCTCCCAGAAGATGCACTTCGTGATCTCATCGGCAAACTCCAGTCTCTTGACATGGATGAAGTACGAGCAGAACTCGACGCACAGGAAGCTAAAGAATCATCATGATGCGCAAAGCGTCATATGTTCGTCCCTTAACCGATAAACATGCGAAGCGGCTTTCTACTGGCAGTCCTTCTCCTACCAAGCCTGTTAACAGGCTGTTTTGGTGAAGACCTGGAAAATGCAGTAAGCCTAGTCGAAGGCGATACATACCCCGAACCTTGGGATAGAACTGATTTTACATATGATGATACGGATGTGTTTTCTCGAGTAAGCGTCAATGGCACCTATGCAATAGGGGCTGTAGAATCTGTATATGTTCCAGTTCCAAGCATCACACTTTCTGATGGTGGAGCAGGTGCTGCAGGTGGAGCAGAAGTCCATCTCGGTTTATGGCTGCCAGTGATTGACGGCTGTGATTATACTTCAACAGATAATCTGTCTGATGAATGTCTTGTCCCAGTAATTGCTGAAATAGGTCCTTACTATGACGATGGTGACGTTGATGCACTTACTCCTGCAAATCGTCTTGGAAGAATGCTGATTGAGAATTACGTTCCACATGGATACGGTGTTGCTCAAGTTTCAGTATTCGGAACAGGAGAATCAAACCATTGTATGGACCTAATGGGGACTGATGAGCAACGTGGAATCGATGCTGCTGTTACATGGCTCGGGACACAATCCTGGTCAAATGGTAAAGTAGGCATCATTGGAAAATCCTATGATGGTTCAACGCCTTGGCAAGCAGCAACATTCGGTAACCCATACCTAGCCACAATAGTCCCAATGTCTGGCCTTATTGGGGTGCATGAACTGATGTGGAGAAACGGAAGCATGGAAGCTCGTGGAATGATTATGCACAATGGTGTCTATGGCTCATTTGGAGTCGATGGAGATACTGAAGACAGTCACAACCTTTGCGAAGGATACATCCAAGGTTATGCGAATGGTCCTGCTGCATACCTTAGCGGTGGAATGGTGAACTATGCTGGAAACAGTTACTGGACTGAACGCTCTTTCTTAGATCGAGTCGTCCAGAATTACAATGGATCGGTTTACATTATTCAGGGTATGCAAGATTGGAATGTTGATCCACACATGACTTTCCCCGCTCACCAGATTGTTGAAGACGCCGGAATTGAAATTAAAACTCTTGCAGGACAGTGGGCACATGATTATCCTGATCGTGTTGAAGGACATAGTAGCCTAAGTTCTGGTCGTGGTGAAGAGGCTTACCCATACACACTTCGTTGGGATTGGGCAGATGAAATGCTTTACTGGTTTGATTGGTACTTGAGAGGCGAGGGCCGTGCTCCAACCTTAGGTGTCGAAATGCAGGACAACCAAGGAGGATGGCGATTTGAAGAAACCTATCCTCCAATGGATGTTGAGAATCTGGAATTGATTGGCAGTGATCTTTCACCAACTGGATCTACTGTATCGGCAACGAGCAGCGTTACGCTAAGTTACGGTCCGTTTGAAGAAGAAACTCGAATTGTTGGTATGCCAACCTTCCACATTGATGCAACACCCGGGTTGACTGGAGGACATCTCTTTATTGAAATGACTGATGGTACAGGAATGCACCTTGGTCATGCTGTAATGGACCTCAGATTCCATGCAGGTGGAAGAGATGGGCAAGAAGTACTCGCCCCACTCGTTTCAGTTAATGCACTGATGGAATTCCTACCAATGGACGTCATCTTACAAGCTGGTGATGGACTTCTCCTGACCGTTACTCAAACGGGCGAGGATTATGTTCCATCTCCACTGGCAACTGGCGGAGTGACAATTGATTGGGCTCAAAGCACCTTGACGCTTCCAACCATTGACCGGCCATGTGAGACACTTTTCCAAGTCCCAATGATCGAATATGGTGGCGAAACCACACGTCAATGTTGATTAGAACAACGAAAGAATGTCTGTAAAAACATCTTTTGCAGATCCATTTGAACGTTCAACCAATCGTCGAACAATAAGTTCTGGTGTGGACCGAGCAAGGCAATTCCTTTTCGGAGTTCGGTCTACAATTAATTCGAGATGTTCATCCAATCCATTGGCTTCAATTCCATCTACTCGCAGACCAGATCCGCCATATGCTTCGAGAATTGCTGGGGCTAGATGAGTAACAAGGACCATTGTTGTCTTAGTTTGTTGTTGGGCAGCGCGTAACATACCCGCAATAATTCGAGCACCGGCTCCGGGTTCTGTGATCGCTTCAAGTTCATCTGCAAGAATAAGCTTAGGTGTATCGTTACATACAACTTGGGCAAGTTCTACCAAGGTTGTTTCCAAAGCACCAGCACTTTGGGTACCGCCAGATTTTGCGAGAACATGAAGCGATTCAATACGGCCTACAAA
>JAKMFY010000220.1 GCA_022425185.1 Candidatus Poseidoniaceae archaeon
AGGTCTCTCCAAATCGATTGCGAATTGCAACTGTGTAGGAAACTGGTTCATTGGCATCAACTTCGCAAGTAAGCGTCAGTGGTTGAAGAACGACTTCTCCACCAGTCATCGAGGGATCAACACCTGGAACGTCGAAGTTTTTCCCTCTAAAGATGACATCTTCCCAAGGATCATCAGCCCATGTTACAATATCAGGACTGTCTTTTAGAAGAGAACAGGATTCATTTTGAGCGTATGTTGGTTTAACGTTACCATTGAATGCTTCATTATCCCCTGTGATTGCACCACATGCCACGTTGGTAAACATTGGTTCACCGTTCGAGGTTGGAATAAAACCTGAATTCGTCGCCCACATCACAGCAGTACCCATTCCAAGTAAAATTGAAACGAAGAGAATTGCGTACAACTTGGTCATTGTACTGTCGTCTTTAGGCAAATCCAAGTCGACAACAATCTTGTTCTTCTTCTTTCGAGCCAAGTCTTGTCACCTCCCTACATATCCTGTTCCTTACTTGATGTGTACACCAAAATGGCATACGCTACGTGAATCATTGGTACGAATCCAAGAACAATTCCATAGAGCATGCTTTCCGACATTTGAGCTCCTGAACCCGATACCCAGAACATAATGACGAGCATGACAATCAGGAACAGTGGCATTGCAACTGCAACAACAATGTATGATTCAGCCAGCATTGCAATCGATTCAAGGAATTGCTGGAGTCGTGTTCTGTTCTCACGCAGTAGTGTTCTGCTCTGTTGAGGAAGTAGAGTTTCAACTGACCACCAGCTGTAAGCGTACCAACCATTCCCTGGAAAAATTCGGTTAACCACACTGAAGCAGCTCGGTCTACACTCATCTTCATCGCAGTAATCAAGTCGTATCCAAGCAAGGTAACGTCACGATAGACAAGAGCAGCGTCATCTGCAACGTCTCCATAAATGTCTTTGTTCATCGCAAGCGATCTGAAAATCTTCGCTGGTGTTGCATTCGCAGCAGACATTGCAGCGGTGTAAGATGCTGCATATGGAAGGTATTTCTCGATCATATCTCCACGGCGCTTTGCTTCTCGTTCCGCTCCACCCTTGTTGAATTTCCAAGCCATAAACGGAACCAAAATGAACCCTATAATAACAAGCAAAACCTTGAGTGCTGGTGGGAAGACTTTGGTATCGTAATCCGGACATCCATTTCCAGGTTTTGATTCGTCGATAAGTGCGGTATTCCAATATTCCCACTCAAAGCATACTGCTTCAGTTGCAGGGTCTTGTTGGCTTTCCCACAGATCAATGACACCAATTTCAGGAACGAAAAATAATCCAACCATACCAATTCCCATTGCGGATACCACAATGGTTGTCACGAATACTGTAGCCAAATATACCTCTGGCATCATTGGCATGGACGCCTTGACAAGATCCTTTGAAAGCTTCTTGTCATTACGGGCACGTCTCTTGAACACACCGCCAAGAAGACGATGACAGATACGTTGCCATGCGGTTAAATCCATAGAAACACCTCAGCGTAGACCGTCGACTCGTGCAAGAACTTCATTCGGACGAACGTAGTATTCAGTAATAATTTGCGACACTTGGTCAGCCTTACGAATATCATTGAGAACAAGCCATTCTAAAATTCGCTTACGCGTTCTTAATTCACGACGCATCTCGTCTTGCGAATAGTTGATTTTTACCATAATCTTCTCAAGAACGTAGGACTTTCCACTGAAGATGAAATCATCAGATGATACATCCCATCGGAAGACTTCGTTGGTGATAACTTCCATCGAGTTTGGATCGATACCAACAATCTCAACAATTTGCTTAGAACGTCGTACACGTCGTCCATTGATACGAGTTTGAATCTGAATAACACAGGCTTCTAGCGCAGGTAACAAAACTCGAGGGATGTCAATCGGTTTGTTCTCAAGTCTGTGGACCAAAGAAGGAACAGAGTCAGCGTGAACTGTCGAATATGCACAGTGGCCAGTAGCCATTGCTTGGAACAGAACGTATGCTTCAGCACCACGAATCTCTCCCACAATAATGTATTCTGGCCGTTCACGAAGTGCTGCTTTGAGCAACTCGAACTCCCCAATCTCACCTTCGCTGGATTCTCCACCGAACCCTTGCCGAGTCAGACCCGGAACCCAGTTTGGTTGAGGAATGTTTACTTCACGTGTCGATTCGATTGAAACGATTTTCATTTGCCATGGGATAAAGATACACATGGCATTGAGTGTCGTGGTTTTTCCTGAAGCAGTACCTCCTACGAACAGCATAGGAACTTCATTTTGGAAGGCAATCCACAGATATGCAACCATCAGTGAAGACATGGTACGGAACGCAACAATATCTGCTGGAGAGAACGGATCGTCCTTGAATCGTCGAATACAGAAACAAGAACCTCGAGTTGAGACTTCACGTCCCAATTTCATAACGATACGAGAACCATCCATCAGAGTTGCATCAAGAAGTGGATCTGCAACTGAAATGTGCTTTCCACATCGTTGTGCGAGTTTAATGACATAGGATTCAAGTTCGTCATCTGTATTCCAAACAACAGTTGTTTCCACAGATTCAAATTTTCTGTGATAAGCGAAAATCGGTACACCAGTACCGTCAAGAGAGATATCCTCAACGTTTGCATCGTTCATCAAAACGTCCATCTGACCATATCCGATAAGGTCACGGCGGATGTAGTAGAACAACTTGGATTTGGATTTCTTGGTAATTTTCATTCCGTAGGATTTGATGACCTTATCC
>JAKMFY010000240.1 GCA_022425185.1 Candidatus Poseidoniaceae archaeon
GTTCTATCCAGTACCGAACACCGTGTCTACGCATAGCAATGCCTCGTATGGATTATTGAAGTTCAATGTTCAAACAGATGCCATTGTCAATCATGGGGGGTCAGCTCCTGCTTCTGGTTGGGAAGGCATCCTGATCGATGATGTCACCCTCCACTCAGGAGCGAATACGGCCACTCCAATCAAGCGTGTATTGAATAATTTTACCAACATTCCCGACTACACAAACGGTTCAATCGATGGATGGCTCGACAATGTGAGTGCTCCAAATCAATGGCAATGGGTATCTTCAATGGGGGTGAATGGTCAAAGAACCGCTTTTGATTCATTCGAAGATGCTCACGATGCGCCAGCAGGTTGGTCAATTCAAAACATTCGCGGAGAAGGCTGGACGCTTGGGACAGTGAACAACGCGTCAGGAAATGGTCCAAATGGTTGGCATTCGGGACTAAACGGAGTCGGAATCAAACTCGATGGACAGTACAGTGCAAACTCCTATGCGCATCTCATCTCACCAGAGTATGACTTGCCAACAAATGCAACATCACAACTCACCTTCAGACACTGGATTTGCACAGAATCTGCTTGGGATGGTGGTGCAGTCTCTCTTTCAACTGATGGTGGACTAAATTGGTGGTACTTGCCAGCAGACCCTGGTGGCTTCCACGACCGAATTTCAACAGTGAACAGCAATTCACCATTCTATGGAGAAGGCCTTCTCGATGGTTCACGTGTAACCGGTGGTTGTCACGGCGTTATTCGTGGCTTTGAACTGAAAACTTCCGACATTACAAATCTCTCGGGCGAATCAGTTCGGCTTCGTTTCTCTTTCTTCTCGGATGAATATGTTGAACGAGATGGATGGTATATCGACGATGCGGGTATTGAAATCTCATTGTTTGAGAACGAAGGAGAATGGGTTTCCGAACCATTCACTCCAAATCCAGTGTTTGGCTATGGAGTGCTAGATGCCAGTGCAATTCAACCTCAAAATACAACACTACGGTTTAGTATCATGGATATGAATGGCAATATCATACCTCAGTATGAGCGGATAACAGCCCCGACACAAATTCTCCTCAACCCTGAAGAGTATTCTTCGGTGCGTATTGTCGTTCACATGTCAACCACAGACATTCTGGTAACACCAACGCTTGAACGCCTCGGGCTTGGGCTCAAGCAAACATTTGGAGCCTATCAAGTGCAAACAAATTCCTTGTCGTTTACAAGCAACTTAAGTGTTGATTCAAATGGATATATTTCAGCACATACATGGACTACCATGTTCAACACGTTTTACCCCCAATGTTTCTGGGGAGAAGTCATTGTAACGCACCGTGGTGCTAATTTAACAGGTACTGGAACCTGGTTCTACCCTCGGTTCACCCACTTCTTGCAAACCACTTCATACACCTCAGAACCTATTCCGACGACGATGACTTCATACTCGACTTCAGGACAATATGGATTCTTGACGGATGCAACGAGGCTTAATTTAACGAGAAATATGGCTCAGGGAGATACCTTCCTGGACTTTACGATTCAGCCAATATGTTCAACAGGAATTGATGATCTACAGGTGAAAATTGGAAACAATGCTATTGATGGGTTCCCCTATCCGCCTACTGGAAACGATACAGGATTAAGTGAACGAACGAAGTTTCATTCAGTAGAAAATGGTTCATTTGTCAAATATGGCAACGAACATGGTGATCTCGAATGGGAATCGAAAGCTTCTGTGATGTATAATCTCGGGTATCATGGTTATTCTCGTACAGGCAGTTTTTTACAAAATAACGTCTTGAAATATCAATTCAATGACCAATTTGTATTGAAAGTACAAACGGGTGAGAATGCAACCAATGTCACCATGTGCAATTCTGATTATAACGGGTACTTGACGTATTCAGTTCTTGCATTTGTTCCCGCCAATACAACTCAATATGTCCATGTAACAAGCCCTGGTTTGATATTTAATACAACACATCCTGCACATGCAAACGATACAGGAACCGCTTTCGATTGGGGGCGCATCTCTATGCTTTTACAAACTGATCAAGATGCGAACTTAACAGCACATTCTCTGCGATCTTCATCAGAACCGTCCATCTACAACATAATTTATTATTCAGATACAATTCTAAATTCCGTTCTCAATGCTTCGAGTACGAATGATTCGAATTCGATGATTGACATACCGATTTCGATAGAAACTGCAAGCGGTGGTCTGGCTTTTAATTTCTCAGTGGCAAGCGAACCAGTCCTCATTGACACGGTTGTTGACGCTCCTGCTTCTCGATGGTTGCCAGGAACGCTTCGTGAGGTGACAACGCATCACATTCGCCTCGATCCGAACAATCCGCTATCAATAGCACCAGCTCTCCAACGAATCAATATCTCGATGGGGGCTTCAACATCTCATAGCGATGTACGAATCACTGCAGAGTTAGACCGATTGGATACAAATCCGCGTTTCATCCAAACTTCAGGAGCAGGTATCGCTACGCTTCACTCATCCTCAAACGTTTCATGCACTCGAAGTGAATGCACAGTAACATGGGTCTTTGAGAGTACGTGGCTAAACGATGACATCGATGATGTGCATTGGATGACGTTCGCAATTGACGAAAATGGATTGAAAACAGGTCCTGCTGTTTGGGCAGAAAATACAGCATACAACGATGTAGAGAACGATCTCGAAGCATTTGACATCCGTGCCTATGATGATGAAGGTCGTGCCCTCCATGATTGGACACAACCCCTGTGGCCATTACACGTCAACCCAGAAACTGATATGTTCATCAGCGGTCGTGTTCGATTCGAAGGAGTTGCTGATGGATGGGTGCAAGAAGGCGAGGCAGAAGTTATGGTAGAAGCACGAGCAGTGCCTCCAAAGAACATCAGCGGAGGATCTGAAGAATGGCCAGGTCTTCCAATTGTATGGTCTCTTAACAACACCACTGAAGTCGATGCATTTGGTCAATTCTCAATCCCATTGACCATTCCCGATGCGGACGAATTAATCAGCGGTACGCGCATTGAAGTTCGAGTTCTTTTGACACGTCGTGGACCTGCTGGAAATCAGGTCACTACAGCCTTTGATAGGACTGCAGAGGCGACATCGTTCGAAATCTTATACGATGAAACGAAGCCAGATTTGATTTCAGTTGAAATCCTCGATCAAAGTGGATTGCAACCTGCAGATGGCCACATCTGGATGCCTGAACGACCGATTCCACTCCGATTAGTGATTCAAGACGCAGAAGGCCTTGAAACACCTTTGACGATTTACACATGGGCAGAAGATGTTGATGATGCGAATGGTAATGGATTGATGGAAGAAAGTGAATATCAATCATTTACTGCAAACATCAATCGAGGAGTTTTCGAGGCAGAAGTCGATTTACCACTTCTCCAAACTAATGATGTCCTTCCTTCAGGATACGAAGAGGGGCGATTGAGTGTCGTGGTATCTGGCTTTGATTTGGCTGGAAATCCATTGCAAGGGGGAGGAACCTATGGAGAAGAAACAGATGCTGCTACAGTCTATGTTCAACCATGGAAACCGACTTTGTTAGCGCGGGAATCGTTGACCACCGATGCTATTGCAGGATATCTATTCCCTGGACAAACACATCGCATGTCGTTTGATCTCATTGATGGTAACGGGCT
This sequence comes from Candidatus Poseidoniaceae archaeon, assembly GCA_022425185.1. GTDB lineage: Archaea > Thermoplasmatota > Poseidoniia > Poseidoniales > Poseidoniaceae > MGIIa-L2. The sequence continues at coordinate 3,670 of JAKMFY010000240.1, forward strand.
TTCAAGTCTTGATTCGATTACGCTTGGTCTCTTGAATTCCCAACAAGATGATTGTTGGATAGAACATCTTCCACGCTTCAACGTAACAACTGGTGATGTGACATGTTTCGAGGTTCCACCAACGGTTACCTCTCAGAAAGACGAGTTAACATTCCGATGGAAGGTGACAGTTTCATTCCGTTTACGCTGGGATGCTATGGAAGCTTTGAGCGATCAACAATTTACCCCCTCTCTTGTTGTGAAGGATGAAAACCAAGATGTTGGTTTAGGCGCAACGTATCTCGAAGATTTGAATTGGACAACCCATACACGAGTTTCTTTTGTCATCGATGATGTCAAAGATCGAGTGGCTCCCTTTGGAACATTCCAAAACAATATTCTGACGATGCATCTCGATGACTTTGCTGATATTGATGTTATTGTGGTTCATGAAGATACCTTGGAACCAGCCCTTCACATTCCGTTTGACAGTCGCGTGACATGGAAAGTGTCTCACAACGGAGAGACCTCATTCTCAACAGAATCAACAATCGGTATGACCGGTTTAAGCAGTCATCGTCTCGTTCTCAATAGGATGACCATTCTAAACGATGTAGCAACACTCAATATTGGGCTTACTGGTGGTGTGTTTAATTCTACAACACCTCTGAGCATAGGTCTGCAAATTGATGAACAATCTCCAACCGTAACTCTTGAACCTGGGACGTTTAGTGACTTGGATTCAAATGATCTCAACGATGTTCCAATTACAATCCATATCACTGATGATTATGGTGTATCTGAACAAGGAGCGATGGTTCATTGGTGCTATGTACGGGCAGGAAAGGTTGTCGAAGGCTCAATTGGAGAAAAGTATCTTAATTCAATTGGCACAACTGGTGAAATCACTTCGTTCCAGACAATTCTCGATGTTGAACAAACAGGTATCTCGTTTGAGAAGAGTGACAGACTGAGCGTTTGGTTCTCTCATCAAGATCACTCAGGCAATGTCATGGTTGGTGAAGCAACTGAACTCAGCCCACTTGAAGTCTACATTGTTTGGATGGCGTTTGAGCCAATCCCAGTCTCGATAGAAGCAACGCCTTACAGACCTATTTTAGGCGAAACTATTGATGTCGTGTTGATTGTAGATAACATCGGTTATCTCAACGGTTCAACCACCTTCATCTTACAAGATGGTGATGGAATCCAACTACGCGAAGTGACATTCTATTTGGAGGCAGGAGAGCGTGGGAGCATTACATGGGAGATTGAAGTTTGGAAAACAGGCCGACTTGGAATGACATTGAAGATGGACAACAACACTGTTCTCATTCCTGTTCCTTTAGCTGACGTTACAGAGGATTATGTTGATCAAAAATCATCTGTTTCCGAACTTGGATTGAACATCCTCTTGGTCCTTCTCGCAGCAGGTGCAGTCGTGGCGACATACCTCATGCGCAAGGAACGTATCAAAGACTTGTACGATGAGTTTGAACTCGATGATGAAACGATTAAACCACCGCCACGTCCATTGGATTTGATGGATATCGATGAAGAGGAATAGTCAAGAAGAAGACCATCGAGGGAAGTATACGTGCCGGGGTTCCCGAGCGGTCAAAGGGGGTGGACTCAAGATCCTCTGCGTAATGCTTCGCAGGTTCGAATCCTGCCCCCGGCACCATTCTTACAGTTCTTCGAGTTCTTCTTTTGCATCTTCAGTTAACGATTGGAAGACTAATCCTTCAGGATTCTCGATCGCAACCAACGCCTTTAGTGAATGCAATTCAGCTAGTTTTTCAGGTGCTTGCGCAACCTTTACACGACTGTTTGACAATGTGATTTTCGCACCAGGTTGAGGTGCCTGAATCGAAGATGGCATCCATATTCCAATGGTACCTAGTGATGGATGTTGAGCAACGATGAGTTGTTCTTCAGCCGCTTCTCCAACAACTGCAGTGATGTACAATGGCCGCTCATCATCCAACAAGACTTCAGACGATTGCCAATCGGTTGAAACTTCAACATGACTTTCCTTTTCTTGTCGCTTACTGATGTCTTCTACTGTCTGTTCAACAGCACGTTGCTGTTGTGTGGTTTGTTCATGAATTCGGTCCAAAACACGGCGCAGGCCTTCAATTTCCACATCATCATCGTCTTCCATTGCTCGGTGAGCCAACAGCACCAATTCTCCCAAATGTTCGTCGATGTTTCCATCAGTTGTGGAACATTCCATTGCTTCATCGAATAATTCGATTGCAAAGTCAGGACGATTAAGCGCAAGGAAGGATTCACCCAATTCGGTCAATGCTTGCATAGCAACAGTATGATCTGCTTGAACCATGGTCTGAACCTTCGAAATTGTTCCATCATAATCCTCTCCATTTAGAAACTGTGCCATCGACAAGACAACATGTTGCTTCAATTTCATCGGTTCATTGAGTGCTTCTAATCCGATTGCTGCAGATGATAATCGAACTGCTTTCTCGTGTTTCTTTGTCGATAGGGCAAGTACGGAAAGACGAGCAAGGATACGTGCTTCAATAGGGTCATCATCGACGTGTGTTGCTTGGAATAACGCACTCGCAAGATGTTGATGGGAACCCATTGCATCACCTTTCATTCGTTTCATAATGGCTAGAGCCATTTCGCTACGTACAAGAATACGAGAACTGAATCGATGCGCAACATCAACGAGTTCTCGATTTAGTGGAGCTAAATCAATTCCAGAATCTTCGAGGACTTCGGCCATGAGTGCCTGAGTTTCGGAAATAACAACTTCAAGTGATTCATCAGCAAGTCGCTGCTTTAGATTCAGAACATGTTCTTCAAGACGAAGCATTTCTCGACAACTTTCGAACAAAGGTTTGAGTTTTTTACGATGGCTCGTTTTAATGTCGTCACCACTTAGATGACGTCGTAATTGATGCAGATAGTCGACGCTTTGCCCTTCAGTTGCTTGGGTCGGAGCGCTTGCTTTGACCTTTGCAGGAGCGGTTGCAAGAAGAGAATCGACCATCCAAGTGATCTTTGCTTGAACGTCGTATTCGTTTCGTCGACTGATGGCATATTGCATTTCAGCAGCGCGTATACGACGACCTAATCGACGTAATTCACTCGCATGTTTTCCTTTAGCAGATTTAGCAATTCGTTCAAAAAACGTAGAAGGAGGGCAGACCTCTCCAGCGAGTTGATTCTCTTCAGTCGCTTTTGCCATCTTGAAATCATCCGTGACCAAGAGAACATCATGACCCTCTCGTTGCAGACTGCTTGAGAGGACCATCAACGACAAATCAACATCTTGTGGTGATGCGCGTTCTCCTATTTTTGAAGCGAGACCACGTATCTGTCCATCATCAACGGAATGCGTTGTAAGAAGAGGTTTGACCTGTTCGAGTAAGTTTGGTCTCTGCTTCCATCGTTGAAATCGAACCGTTCGAATTTCTCCATGAACGCCATCAGTGACGTGCATTGTCTTCAGGCTCGATTTTAGATCTTTCAGAAGCGTTGTTGAACCCATTGCTCCCATGTGAATAAAGCAGTTTGAATCGACAACATATGTGACCATGATGATTCGAGTACAAGTCGAATCATAAGTCTTGAGCAGAATGTACTGCAAGAATTGCATCAACAAGTGGGGCGATTGTAGCGCTGTTTGGATACGGTGAGACGACATCTGCCGCTGCTCGTACATCGGCAAACGGCGTTCCTACCGAAACAGACCACCCTGCCATTTCAAACATCGACAAGTCGTTTGGAGCATCGCCAACGCAGAGCATGTCTTGGGCAGACCATCCCATCTTCTCATTCAGCATTGTCAAACCACTTCCCTTAGAGAGATGAGGTTCCATGAGGTGTATTGCGAAACCTGTTCGCACAACATCGAGATGCTTCCATTTACTGTCACGGATTGAAGAAGTGACTGCTTCGAGATCTTCATCAGCGAACAAGCACCATTCGCTTTCTCTCCAAGCGTTGGTTGTGATTCCTTTGGGATCGATTTCTTCATGTTCGGTTGCAAGCCAATTCGCAGCCTCCTTTGCTTCTTGACCAGATGCTCGGACAATGGGCTCAGGCCATGATGGATGCCAGAGAACGCCACCATTTTCGCAACAAATAGGGCCCTTTAGGCCAATGAATCTCCACAAACCGTAGGTGATTGCTCGAACATTTCCAGTTGCGAGGACAACTATGATTCCTGCTGCTTCTAGCCGACGTAAGGCCTCAACAGCGTTCATGTCGAGGAGCTTGTTTTCATCGGTAAGCGTACCATCGATATCGAAAGCAACGACCTTTGGACACCATCCAGGGGGTAGCCACTCCATAAACCATCGACAGACTTCTCTTTGAAGAAGATTCTGACCACACTAGTGAACAAAATCATGAGAGTCTTAATCAAACAGGAACGGGGCGCCAAGTACATGGGGGATGGAGACGAAGAAGTGTTCTTTTCCCTAGAGGATGATGAAACGGTTGCAAAGGCCGTTCCTACTCAAGAAAAGGCAGAACCCATTCTTGTTGCAGAAGACGCTCCTGAGAACATCGAAATTCTCGATGCGGAAGTTATTATGCAAGCTACTGGAAACTACTCAGTCGAATGGCAATTGATTGGAATGGATTGCCCTGATTGTGCAAGTAAGGCAACACGGGCTCTCAACCATCTTCCTCAGGTATCTGATCCAATCGTTTCAGCAACATCAGGAGAAGTACGACTTTCCGTAGATTTAGAAAAAGGTTCGATTTCACAAGTCTCGAATGTTCTTCGCTCACTAGGGCATGCTCCTGATACTGAACACCATATGTTGAAGGGAATGAAAGCAGCAACAATTGCAAAACGCAACAACATCGAAATCCGTGAGTTGCGAAAATTATTGAAACTTCAGCCAGGAATACTCGATGCTGAGATTGAGAAGGATGGCAGAATCCTTCTTCAATTGGTTTCACAAGCAGATTCTGATTTACTCAAGAAGCGAGATGAAGCATTGGAGAACGTCTGTGGTGCGGCCCCAAAACTCGTCACAACAATGTCGAATCGTCTGCGTCCAGATCAATACCGTCTCCTCGGCGCTTCGTTTGCAGTGCCTCTTCTTGTCATTGTTTACGCTCTTCACTTGATGGGCATTGAGGGTTGGATTGCGGCTGTTATCGCAATTCCAGGAATCATCATATCCAGTTATCAGATGTTCCGTGAAGCGATTGCAAGTGTCCTCAATCGTCAAATTGGATTCCAAGTTTTGACAAGTTTAGCCGTTATTGGCGCATGCGGTTTGATGATGTGGGAAGAAGCGCTTATCGTTTCGATTCTGGTTGCTTTCACCGCCCATCTGGAAGGAGATGCTCTCGCTAAAGCAAGAGAAGCAATGCAAGGTGGACTCGACCGTTTGCCTCGCGTCGCACGTCGTTTGAATCGTCCAAATGCTTCCAAGCCAATGTCGATCAATATTGGAACTCCAATGGTGATGACTCAAACAGCCCCGCTAGCGGCCGTACACTCACACAAAACAAGCGAACAGATTCCTATCGATTTGCTCAGCAAGGGCGATTTCATTGAGATTCGGAGCGGGGAATTGATACCAGCAGATGGAATCATTGTCGAAGGGAAAGGAGCGCTTAACAAAGCACCACTTACAGGTGAATCAGTCCCCGTTGATGTTACAGAAGGCGATTTGATACAAGCAGGACTTGTTCTAGCCCGAGGCCCAGTCGTTGTTAAAGTCGAAGCGGTTGGGGAAGGGACTCAATTGTACGAACTGATTGAAGCGGTTCATACCTTTAGAGATGAACCACCACGTCATCAAGCAACCATTGAATTGTTCACCGCCATATGGGTTCCACTTGTCTTGTTCGGAGCAGTTGGTGTCTACTGGTTCCTTTTCCCAGAGAATTGGAAAATCGTTCTTCTTCTATGGGTTGTTGCTTGTCCATGTGCACTCTTGCTTGCAGCCCCAGTTCCTCATGCGGCAGCCCTCGCCCGGTCTGCTCACATAGGAGCGATTGCACGAGGTGGTAATGTTCTCGATCGTCTTTCTAAGGTCAATCACGTTCTGTTGGATAAAACAGGAACACTGACCTCAGGAAAGCCATCAATGGGAGCGGTTATCATTGCCAAAGGCCGTCGAAAGGATGCTTCAATCGCTCTTGCAGCAGGTATCGAGGCTCGCTCATCACACCCATATGCAGATGCTCTTCGAGAATATGCAGAGGAGCAGAACATAACAGCCTCAGAAGTCAAGAAAATCAAAGATATTGATGCAGGTATCCAAGCCCTGCGAAACAAGGAAGTCGTTTTGATGCTTCGTCCTGATGCATTGGTTGAGCATGGTATAGTTCTGCCAGAAGAACTTCGACTCGGTATCGTTGAAGCCGAAGCGCAAGGGCATGGAGCATCTGTATTGACCAAAGGCGGAAAGTGTGTTGCTCTCTTTACGTTCATTCACGATGACACCCGTCAAGGCGCTGATGAATTGATTCCAGAATTGCACAAGCGTGGAATCACTGTTGAAATTCTCTCTGGTGATCATCAAGGGGCTGTCGATCGATTCGCAGCCTCGGTTGGTCTTGCAGCGAGCGCCGCCCATGGAAGTCTTTCACCAGAGCAAAAGGTTGACTGGGTTCGTAGCCGTTCTAAGACGCATGTAACGATGATGGTTGGTGATGGATTCAATGACGCGGCTGCATTGGCTGTATCCGATGTTGGTGTTGCCGTTGGTTCAGGAGAATCAGTAAACGTCGAAGCAGCAGACGTTCTTATTCCTGGAGATGATCCTCGAATTTTAACACAACTCATCGACCTTTCTCGCAAGACTGAGCGCAACTTCAGACAGAACCTTTCTTTCTCGATTTTGGTTACAATGACTCTTGTCTTTGCAGTAGTCAATGGATTCTATGACCAACTTTGGGTTGGCGTATTGGTTCACGAAGCCTCTGTCATTCTCGTCATACTCAACGGTGCTCGGCTTGCTGAAGGTACAGGTACCTACAAACTTCTACTCACCACCTTCCAATCCCTTTGGGAGGCCACAGTTTCGGCGTTCAATACGGGAAAGAAGCAATTTGCCAAGAGCGATAGTTGAGTGGATATCTTCAAACCTAAGTAATACTCAGTGTAAAATGGTGAGCGCATGACCCGAGTACGAACAGACCCCTTAATCGCAGCGCTGACCCATCCGACTCGTCGTCGAGCCTATGAGGTCCTTTTGCAAGTCGAAGAGATGAGCACTGTTCAACTACAAGACCAAGTTTCAGTCGACCGATACAACCTCTACCATCATCTCAAACGACTTGTTAAGGTTGGTCTTATTGAAAACCATCGAGACGTTGGTCGTGCTCGATGGTGGACTGTTTCAAAGAGAGTTGAGCTTCCTGGAATGGTCAGTGAGCAATCAACACAAGTTATCGCAACCGGCTCACCATTGGACGATATTGCAGCACTAACACACGTCCATTCCATTGATTTAGTCAATTCAAGAGGTCAAGTTGGAGCAAAACAATTCGTTCAACAATTGGCTCAAGAATACAACATACCATTGGATTTACCTTGGAACTTCCTTCCTGTAAAACTCATTCTCGTTGGAAAGGGTGGAGATGATGAGGAATCATCTTCCTGAGATTTATCATCGCCGAACAAATGAAAACATATTGGGAGATGGTCGAACATGGATGAGCCAA
>JAKMFY010000273.1 GCA_022425185.1 Candidatus Poseidoniaceae archaeon
GGATTCAGTATGTTGATGAATTCAATCAAGATGATTCAGAAGCGTATAAATCGTAACTTGAAGATCTTCGGCGTTGCTATGACAATGGTTGATGCACGTTCGAAACTCAGTCGCCACGTATGCACAGAAGTTAGTCGTAAGATTCCAAATAAGGTGTTCAATACAACGATTCGTCGTTTGGTTAAGGTCGCTGAAGCGCCTTGGAGCGGTGCTCCGACCGTTTTGTTAAATGAGCCAAGAGCGAGTGGAGCAGGGGCAGGGTCGCTCGAATATTGGACACTTACGAAAGAATTCCACAACAGAGTTCAATCGATGCGTCGTGAATTTGGTGTAAAAGAACATCCAAAATTACTGACTGGTCGTCGATGATTGGGTTAGAAATCAACGCTTTCGATGGTTGTTCGCGCGGTCAGGTTAAGTACGAATGGGTACGCATTCGATTCGGGATGCACATATGACTGGAGAAGGAATGACCTCTGTAAGTGTAAGTTATGAAGTTCGTAGGCAATTGAATACCATGCGAACGGTAAATGGACATAAGAGCGTAAACATGCTTCTTGAGGATGTTATTCGAGCTCACAAAATAGCTCGGATGCGTGGTGAACTCGATGTGCTACAAGAGCACCTCAAGCGAGTTGCTGATGTCAACGTCGAACATTTAGTCGATCGATTAAACATGGCTCCATTCAAGGTTTGAGGTGATTGGTAAATGATGGCATGGCGTCCACCTGGTTATCTCCTAACAACACAACAACTTGTTCGTGCATTGTTTGATGACTCTACTGATGAATCCAAACTGTTGACTGCTGCTGCTGCAGGAAAAGTCGAACTCTTTGCTCTTAACCAATCATGGAATGCTGTTCTATGGCTCATCATGAACACACTAAAAGAAGATGGAAAACCAATCTATTCTGGCGTTGAACTAGGAAATCTACGTTCCTGTTTGCCTATTGTGTGGCGCTAATTATTGATTGCCCATCTTAGCAAGGTACTCGTGCCCATACCATTTCCATTGATCCATTGTCCACCCTTCTGGAAGACCGCCCTCAGGCAATGGTGGTGCTTCTTGTGGTTCTTGTGGAATCGGCTCTGATTCTGCTTCAGGTTCAGGTTCAGGTGTCGATTCACCTAAAGTTGCAATCGATTCGATGGATTCTTCATCGCTGAAAAGTTCCTCTGCAGAAACGCCTCTCGAAGATTCAACGACTTTTTCTTCCTTTTCTTGTTCTTCAAGATTGAGTGGTTTAACATCATCTTCCCAAAGTGAATCTGATTCAACGCCACCAAAGGCTGAGGAACCTGCTGTTCCTTCCAATGCTTCATCCATTGCAGCTGCAGTTGGTAATCCTGCGGCACCATATGTCTTCTGAGTTTGCGTTGATTTGCGACGTGAAGCAAGAATTCCAATAATGAGGATAACCAAGGTCAAGATTCCAAAGAGACCTCCTCCATAGACCAATGCATCGTTCATTGCATCTGTTTCATACCATGCCTCATCTGTTGTTGTAGAATCTGATGTCGTGTTCCAACTCGAGTATGAGACTGCAGTCTGATTTGCGGCTACTGAGTCAGCAACGTATTGAACATAGGCTGGTGTTCGCCATCCAAGACAAACATCTCTTACATCTGTGAAGTCAAGATTACAATGATCTTGAATGGTTTGAATTCGAGCATCGTTATCGTTGTAATCTGAATTTGATCCGGTTCCATCTCTGTCAATATCGAGATATTCATTTGGATCAAGATCCATATCTTTTGATTCTGAACCATCTGCCCATCCATCACCGTCTTTGTCTTCACATCCGAAGGATTCGAGTTCTGTGTTCTGAAGAGGGTCTTCTGGATCAGGTAACCATGCCTTAGTCGACGTTCCTGGCTTAGTGGGGCACTTGTCAGGCATAGCACCTGTTGCATTATCTCCATACCCATCTCCATCACCATCTGTCCATTGTGAAATCATGTTTGGAAGAGCGTCTGCACCTTGTTGTGCAGTCCAATTCTGATCAGGGTCTGAGTATCCATCAAGGTCCCCATCAGGGCAACCATAACGGTCTTGTGTTGAGAATCCGTTAACGAGTGGACAACCATCTGCAAGTGTTCCTTGAGGATTATCTCCATATCCATCTCTGTCAGTATCAGCCCATTGTGAACTGTCTGTTGGATAGAGATCGCCATCTTGACCATCGGAATTATCTCCGTATCCATCACCATCGGAATCGATGGTTTGATCAGGATTCGAAGGAAACATGTCTGAATTATCACCCACACCATCCCCATCAGAATCAACGCTCTCATCAGGAATGGTTGGGAACTCATCACTGTTGTCTCCAACGCCATCGCCATCAGTATCAAGAGACTCAGACGGATTTGTTGGGAAAGCATCCAATGCATCGGTTACTCCGTCCCCATCGCTGTCAATATCGTACAATCGTACACGTGTTGAAGATGTAAATCCAGAGATGATGTAGACTTCGCCATTTGCACCTTTCAGAGATGCAATCACTTTTCCACTGCTATCGTAGGTATCCCCTTCCTGGAAGGTTTGGACATCAACAACGATGATCTCCCCTGATTGTGTTCCTACGTGATATGATGCAAAGTCCATTTGTTCTATGTAGACAAGTTGAGGATTCGAAGAGATTGAAAGCATTTCATAGGTGTAGTCACTTAGATTGTAACGGAACAAATCGCCACCAGCAGTACCAACCAATAAGCGTCCTTGAGCATCAACCTCCAGTGAATTGACTGCGGAAGTCATATCGGTTAGCTGTTGAACTAAGGCCCCAGTATTATCGTGTACCTTGACACGATTATCGTATCCTCCGGTGAGAACATGCCCGTCTGAAGTGATAATCATCGATGTCATTCCTCCGGTATGAGAACTCGTAACAATACCAGACGGAAGTCCACCACTCCATTCTTCAGCTCTTCGCTGACCTGGGAAATAACCAATCCAGATATCCCCATCGTTATCCCAATCGACTGTATCTACCGGATTTGAGGTATTGATGTACTGTGTAATGATTTGTTGTGTCATTTGAATAATAACAACACCTGAAGCGTGTGTTACTGAAACAAGATTCTCTCCAGAATCAACTCGTGCTGAATTTGCAGTAATGTTGAGATCAAGACTCCAAACTGGTGTATGCATTCCTGATTCGAATGTATTGACAGAAAGGGTACCTGAACCAGTTACCATCAGAACTTTACCGTCACTTAGTTGCTGCCATGCAACGACTTTTTCGTTGATTTGCTCGGTTTGACCGGCATCGATTAAGGACGCTGAGGCTGACAGAACAGGGGCCACAATTGGCAATAGAAGCAAACAAAGGACAATCGTTGCTACGGTTCGCATAGTACGGGGAAGACGAAGGGAAATATCAAACAGACGCATGATTGTCCATTCAAGATTCATCAGGTTCTTCATCTGCTGGCTTCATTTGAGGAAGGACAGGAGTGATTGAAGCAGTCTTGACTTCCTTCTTTGGGCTTGAGATAGGCGTTAGGCGTTGAACAGGTCGTAGCATTGCCTTTGCTGCTCCTTCTTGCTGCTCAACTGAATCCTTTGGAATCACATTTAGTGGAGTCATTGTTCCCGTAATTGGACGCATTGTTGTAGATTCTGCTTCAACAGTCTCTTCTTCTTCCATTGCTTCAGCAACTTCTGAAATGTCACGTCGTGTGATTCGTGCTTCGTCATCGCTGGTTCCGAATTCTCCATCTTCGCCGGGGGTGATGCTGACTTCGACAGCACCTACTGGGACCACGATTTCTTCAGCTGGTAATTCCTGTGTTGCTTGAACTTCCTCGACCTGTGGTTGAACAAGTGGGGTTTGTGGTTGAAGCGGCATTCGGACCTTACGTTCAAGTGGTTTTGGCAGTGCGACTTCTGCTGATGCACCAATAGGCGCCTTGACTGGACGAAGTGTTGGAGCTTGCCCGAGTGGTTTTGCTCCACCCATTGGGGCTCTCATTCCACCTAAGCCCATGCCTTGTTGAGGCGCTGATCCAAGGGAACGTGACAAACCGCCGCCAAGTCCTGGTGCACGAGTACCCAGTACAGATGGGTCTTGATTGAGTGGCATTGCTGCTGGTGCTTGTCCAGAGATGGATTGCATCCACTTCTGTCTCTTCTCTGCCCGTGTGTCGGTTGATTGAAGTTCAGCAAACTCTGATTCACGAGATTGAAGTTCTGATTCAGAGACATCAATTTCACCCTGAATCTGTGAGGTAATGGCATCACGCATCTTGGTTTCTGCCATCTCACGGAAGGAATCCATCTTCTCTGAGAGATTGTTAAGACGATCACGAACCTCTGCACGCTTGAGTCCAAGTTGTGCTTCGATTTCAGCACGGATTGAAGCTTCACGCTTGCGTACATCGATCAGTGCCTTGTTTCGCATAATCTCTTCACGCTTGTCGAGTTGACGTTCAAGTTGAACTGCAATCTCTTCTTGCTTTCGAGTTCGGAAGGCTGAAAGGCGCTCTTCCATATCGACTTCGAGTTCGAGAGCTGTTTCTTCCTTAAGCAGATCAAGATCGGTCTCAAAGGTCAAGCGCTCATTACGCAACTGGGCATCGAGTTCAGCCATAATGGCCTTTCTTGCAGCGGTTTCACGTGATTGGAATTCGATTTCAAGACGTTCCGCCCAATCGGTTCGCTTTGCTTCGTATTGTTCTTCAAGATGCCCACGAAGTTCTGTTTCACGCTCGAAACGGAATCGAGCAAGTCGATTTTGGATTTCTGCTTCTCGAGCGCCTCTGTAAGATGTGAATTCATCATCAGAACGTCGAGCAAGTTCTTGTTCGAGTTCACTCTTGAGAACTTTGGAAATATCATCAACAGCCTTGGAGAACGTAATGTCGTACTTTTCCTTCAAACGACCCTTACGCTCTGTGAGACGTTCTGAGTGGTTTTCTTCAAGTTGCTTTTGGATTTCAACCCTTAATTCATCACGACGTCGGGCGATTGCAAGTTCAACATCTTCACGCATTCGCTCTTCAAGATCATCTGTTTCCTGACGGAGTTGTGTTTCGAGTTCTTGCTGAAGTGATTGAGCAATGTCCTCTTCGAGTCGAAGACTACGGCGATCATATTCTGCACGAAGTCTTGCTTCACGTTGCTGAAGTCTATTGCGAAGTTGTTGCTCAAGTCGAGTTCGAATACCGCGTCGAAGTTGCTCTTCTCGTTCAGCAAGACGAGCACTGTGACCTTCTTCGAGCGTTTCGATTTCCTTGTTTTCAAGTTCGATGAAACGAGATTCCATCTCTTGTTCGATTCCAGCCTCAAGTTCACGAATTCGCAACTGAAGGCGTTGATTGTATTCCAATGCCATTCGCTCTTTTTGCAAAGCAAGGCGTCGACGATGCTCGTCTTGGAGTTGCCCTTCAATGGATTGTTTTAGATTCTCTTTATGTTCCTCAAGTCGGCGATCATGCTCGTGCTCGAGTTGATTTTGAAGATTTGAGATTTCTCGCTTGAGTCTCAGGTCGAGTTGCTCACGCATTCGTGTTTCTTCACTAGCGAGTGTTGAACGTTCCATTTCTGCAAGTTCAACTTCCATATCGGTTCGCATTTCTTTCTCAAGAGCATCGAGCGTGAGTTCGTGTTGAACTGCAAGATCGTTTGCGATAGCTTCCTGCATGGCAGAAACACGCTCTGCAATGGCTTGTTGGCGCAATCGACGTTCACGGCGAATATCTGCTCTCATTCGCTCTTCTTGGCGGAATCGAGCACTGGTGAGCATTGCTTGGTCTGTTGAAACGGCAGGAGATGTTGTGAATTGACTACGAAGGGCTGCAAGGCTTAGCCTGTCAGCGTTTTCACGCTTCTTTCGAGCAGCATCCAACAGCTCGTCTTGCCTGCTTTCGCTAGCACTCATAACATCCCATCCGAACCCTTATCGACATTTCTTCATACATAAGGTACGCGACGCTAACGATGGCAGAAAGGCCTGTTTTTACCGCGAAAAACCGTTCGCGTCTCACTCTTCTTCATCATGTGGAATGAAAACTGGTGGTTGTGGTTTTGTCAAATAGTAAACTGCAAACATACATGATGCGAGGAAGAGCCAACCAGGTGGCGCTAATTCAGATCCTACTTGGGCTTGATTGTCTTTTACTCCTGTACTGATCATTGCATAGATAATCGCTGTAAGCAAACATGCCATCTGTAATACAGAAAGTTTGAGATCAAGACCATGTTTGAGTTTTGATAATCGGCGATCGCTGATCATCATTGCTCCAGAGATGAACATAACTGGTAGGATAAGCAGGTCCAATCCAGGCGTAGCAGCGCAATCTGCTCGTTGACCAATACCCTCCACACAGATTTCAACATGGGTCAAATCTGGCCCAAAGCCAAGAATTGGTTGTAGCCAAATGAAACCAGCTGCACTCATCAATAAAATTGCATTTCCAGGCGATGAGAGTCCATGGAAGTAAGGCAACCCACTGCCTTCCTCATGCTGGAAACGAGCGAGTCTGAGCATTCCAGTTCCGATTATCCAAAATCCAGCAAGTGCAAGAGAGAAGGTCCAGACTGGTGAGGCTTCTCCCCATCGTCCAAACATGATGAACATCATCAATGCGGGAGCGACACAGAATGAAAGACAGTCCGACATAATATCCAAGGATCCTCCAAGAAGTTTCTGTTTTGAATATCGGCGAGCAATTGGTCCATCGATAATGTCCCCAAGTGCTGAAAGGAAGATACAGAGCATGGATGCCCAGATGTATTTGGATTTCAATCCGTCCCCAAATGGTTGACTCATATCTTCTACTGCTAGGATGAGGAACATAATGGAAGCCGTTCCAAACATAGCGTTTGTGAGCGTGATGTAGTCAGCAAGACCGGTTAATCGGAATGTAGATTTCATATTCTCATCTCAGAAAGACACCTTGAATGGTGCTTCACAGGCAGGACAGGTGATTGTACGCTCGCCCGGTCTTTGCTTCATACGTAGGCCTCGCTCGCAAGCGGGACATTGAATTTCAACTCGGATGACTTTGGCTGTGAGTGTGAATTGTGTTTCGCACCCACCACATCGTAATTCAGCAGGACGGTCATTGACTCCTGCAATAAGGACCTTTGAACACGAAGGGCAAGAAAGGCGTTCCTCTTCCCACTTCTTGCGGGTTGGGCTATGATCTGTGCGAACGTTTGCTCCACAGAGTTCACATTGGATGTCTCCAAGTGCTGAAGGAAGAAGACCACTGCACTTTGGGCAAGAAAGTGGAGGTGGAGCAACCCTCGACTCCACTGTTATTGGC
>JAKMFY010000285.1 GCA_022425185.1 Candidatus Poseidoniaceae archaeon
ACAGTGACTTGAACTCGATTGAGTTCATCGTTCTTTGATTGAATTGTTACAGATTGATCACCGGATGATTCCTTGATTTCATCAAGTCGAATAAGGGCCTCAGTTCTCTGCTTTTCTGAATCTTGTAATTGAGTGGTTAATCCAGCATTTGTTCGCATCAGTGAATCTGAGCGTAGTTCAGCCTCTTCTAGACGACGTCTTAGTCCAGCATCAACACCAGCAACTGGAGAGGCGGCTGGCAAGCCCTTGCTCGAATCAGCTCCATCGATTTGAATGGAAACCTTACTTCGATGTTGTCGAACAAGATCGAGACCGATTTCAAACCCATACATGGTCATGAGTCGATGCATCATGGTTTCTTTTCGCTTTTCAGAACGTGTTCGTACAGAAGATAGTGCTTCTACAAAACTCTCCAGAGAAAAGGATTCAACATCACCCGTCGAAGAGGAAACAGTTGTTCCAGAAGCAAGACGATGGAGTTTCAAAATACGTTTACTTTCGGTTAAGCCCATCATCGCATCCTCAAAGGATTGTCCATTTGCAGCCATTGCCACAGGAATTCCCTTCACAACTGCAAGGGATACTGCCTTGTTGCTTGCACCAGCTTTGAGATGGCCTGTGACTTGTTCTTCTAGCGCAGCAGCAAGCATGGACATTACTGCGTCAGAACCGCCCTTTCCTTCTCTAAGGATGAACCCATCAGGAAGCGTGGCTGCGCCTTCAGCATAGGTGCCAATCTCTCCATCAAGTTGAGCGGTTAGGTCTGTCAAAAGGCGTGCATGATTTGTATCGAGTTCTGTCCAAACTGCAATAACAATCGAACTACTTGATGCAAGTAGTACTGAGGCATCTCCCATCTTCAAAGTAGCATAACCTTGTTCAGTACCGCCTAAGGCTGATTGATGTGATGACATCGAATCAGAAAGAGATGAGATGCTTGAAGCAAGTTCTTCCGTCTTACCAGGAAGATTGCCCGCACTGTCGATGAGAATTCCCTGATCTGCTGCAAGCGCCCCTCGAACGTGGTCATACCCTTCGAGTGTGGATAGAACAGCAGAAATGTTTCGTGCGAAGAGTCGATCTGTTAACGATGAGCCTGAGGAAAGACCTTGAACATCCGCTTGGAATTCAAAAGCCTCAGGGATGAGGGTTGCCAGTGAGCCTAGGCCTCTGAGTGAACAAGCATAGCCAACAAGTCGGTGTGTTCCTTCTTCTGCTGCTTCCAAGGCCTTCCGTGCGTCGGCTCCTCCGAGAAGTTTTGTTGCACTATCGCCTTCGCAAAGCCATCCAATGATTCGTCCAGCTCTTACGAGTCGGTGGCCATATGGGGTCTTTCTTCGACCAATCCAAGTGGTAATGTAACCGTTTTCAAACGGCTGAATCGTACCCGAAGTTACATCTAATTCTTTATCAATTTGCTCGCTGTGTGGTAAATCAAACATCAAATCACCTGTGGTTTTGTTGCATTTATTCGCTGTCGTTGGCGTGTAAGTTGGTAACGCCAGATACCTTTCGTACCGTTTTTGCCTGAAATAGCAGCAAAAATGCCGGCATCAATCTGGTCAATGACAGTAAGTCGTCTTGATTCAACCCAAACTTCATGCAGTTCCCCAAGTCCTAAAGAAGTGGCAACCGAAGCACATTGAGCCCACTCAGCACGCTGTTCTTGGAGTGATTCTGGCCATCGTTTTGTCGAAGCATGCTCATTTCCAAACTGATCGAAAATCCGAACATGACGTGCATCTTTGATTTCACAAAGACCTGAAAAAACACTGTCCAGCATGGTTGCTCAAACCTCTTCACAACAGCGTACCATTCAAGAACTTTCCCGAAACTATTCCCCCGTAGGGGGATTTGTCGACCTGTTTGAAAATCCCAACTGCATTTTGAGATTTCATTAGGCGCGGATAACTCAATGTTCATGTTTTACCGCGCTTTGGCATCATCAGATTATTTAATTTGTAATGAATTTATCAATTGAATTTTATAATTTTCAATTGAAGTTTTAATTTATCATTCCGTCCCCATCGGAGGCGTTTAATGGTGGAATTGAGACGAATTACCATGGCGGAACCCACGCAGGGACTTTTTCAGGCACCTGTTTGTGATGTCTGTGGGAAGGATGCCGTAGTCGAGCAAGCATACTCTGGACGAGTTCTATGTGGATCTCACCTTGAACAATCAATCCGTAAGAAGGTTGGAAGGGAATTGCGTAAGCAACTTGTTCTCGATAAATCAAAAGGTACAACAATATTCGTAGCTATTTCTGGTGGAAAAGACTCTGCCGTGTTGCTCACTTTGATTGTGGATCTCGTCGGTAAGCGTCGAGATGTCAGAATTGTTGCAGGCTGTGTAGATGAAGGAATAGAAGGATACCGTCCTCCGTCAATGCAATGTGCAATCGATCTTTGTGAAGACTTGGGTGTTGAATTCATCACCACCTCATACGAATCACTTGAATTCCATCAAATGGACGAAGTAGTTCGCCGACTGCCTATGGTTACCGAGAAAAACGCAGGAGCCTCGACAATGCCATGTTCATACTGTGGTGTGTTTCGAAGACAAGGAATCAATGCACTTGCTGCACAAGTCGATGCAGATGTCATGGCTCTTGGGCATAATCTTGATGATATGGCTCAGACAGTTTTGATGAATATGGCAAACGGAGATATCGACAGAACTCTTCGACTCGCTCCTCATACGGATTCTCCAGTCGATGGACTGCCTCCAAGAATTGTCCCCCTTCGTTGGATTCCAGAGCAAGAGATTCATCTCCTTGCAATGCACAAACAACTTCCAATGCATCATGAAGAATGCCCGTATGCTCAAGGTGCTCTTCGGTGGAGGTATCGTGATCTTGTCGCACAAATGGAACAAGATGTTCCAGGTACTCGTCATAGCCTCGTTCGAATGGCTGATAACATCAAAATGGTCGCGAAACAGGAACCAGCTCCTGTTCGTTCTCATCCAATGAAGTGTGAACGTTGTGGTTCTCCTACTTCTGGTGCAACGTGCAAAGCATGCGACATGCGAGACTTACTCGGTGTCGATTTAGAGTAGATTGTGAATCAATTCGTCCAAGTCTTGTGGTCGTTGGCAATAATGGCAACGAAGTGTCAATGGATCGGTACTTGTGACTCGTAGTCGATGTGGAAGTGGCTCGCGCAGGTTTTGTGTAATGCAGTTCGAGAACGTGCACTGAACAACATTGCGTACTTCTTTTCCGAGATTGACTTCAAGTTTCTCCGCAACAGTATATGCGCGAATAATCGCAATACTGGAATCAGGAGCTACAAGAGCAAGACGATCCAATTCAGTTTGGGTCAATTCACGGTCTTCGACCTTGACGATATCCTTTGAGCCCATCTTCTTCGAAGGGACGTTCATGACCAAGGAAACGGGTACAGAGGTATCTCGGGCGATGTTAAGCAGTTCGAGAACCTTCAGCGATTGACCTGATGGAATGTGATCAATAACTGTTCCATTTCGAATTGCAGTGACTCTTCTCATGTTATGTTCATCAGCCATCAAGCCTCACCTCCTTGAATTTCAGCAGGAACTTCGATGTTCAACAATCTGCAAAGAAGAGCCATCCGAGCAACAACACCATTGAAGGCTTGTTCGAAATATCGAGCATGTCGAGTGGAATCAACGCTTGGATGAATCTCATCAACACGAGGGAGTGGATGCATAATGATCATCTCAGCTTTGACGTTTGCAACATCACGGGCATGAAGTTTGTAGGCTCCAGCAACCTTTGTGTATTCATCTTCATCAGCAAAGCGTTCTTTCTGAATACGTGTCATGTAGACCACGTCCGCATCGTTGATGTTCCCAAGCAAATCCTCTGTTTCGAGAACATCTGCGCCATGTTCTCGCAAATCTTCGATGATTTCTGCAGGCATACGAAGAAGTTCAGGTGAAGCAAGAATCAATTTGCAACCAAATCGAACCAATGCATGAGATAGACTGTGGACTGTACGTCCATATCGAAGATCTCCAGCAAGGACAACAGATAATCCTTCAAGTGTGCCATGTGACTGCAAAATTGTGAACAGATCGAGCATTGTTTGTGTAGGGTGATGGCCAGCACCATCTCCACCGTTTAGAATTGGTACGCGAGCAGCATCCTGAGCGTATCGTGCAGCACCCTGTCTTGGATGACGCATAGCGATTATGTCCGTGTAACCATCAACCATTTGGATGGTATCGAACAGTGTTTCACCCTTTACCACCGAGGATGTTTTTACATCCCCTAAGTTCACTACATCACCGCCTAAGCGCTTCATTGCAGTCTCAAAGGACATGCGTGTTCGGGTACTTGGTTCGAAGAAAAGGTTCCCTAGAATCTTTCCTTCGAGTAGAGGGAGATAGGTCTCTCCTCGTGCAACTGGAAGCAATCTTGCAGCATCATCTAAGATACTAAGAATGTCTTCATTGGTTAAATCGTCCATCGTGATGAGCCCTTTCATTTCAAGTCCCCTTCTGTGCAACCATCCAAGCATACCCATGAACATTGTTGCAGATTCGGATGCAAACCGTCGGTGGTTTCATGACGAAAACACCCGTCCGTCAACTTATGCTCTGGGGAGATGTTGAGGAAGCCATCAAGGCTGAACGTCTCCTTCGTATCCAGCGAATCGAACGGCTGAGTACAATTTGTGCCCTAATGTGTCTTGCTGGAGCAGTATGGCTGGCTTGGCCTACGCTCAAGGAGGCCTTTTCTGGGGATGCAGAACTTCTTTCTGGTTTAGGAATGCCAATACTCATCATCCTTTGGGGGATTGTTCTCCAGGATTTAATTCTCGATGATCCAAAGGCAAGAACGCGTGTTGGTGCAGCATGCAGTATGTTTTGGCCTCTCTTGATGATGTTTGCAATCCGTTCTTATGGGACAGACTTGAGCGAAATAATCGCTTGTGTACTCTTATTTCTTCTTGGTTTTGCAATACTGCAAGGTTCAGCCAAGACACTTCGTGGTGGAATCGATGTCATGCGATTTCGGGCAATGATGACCGGTCTCGGTGGTCTAACCGTCCTTGGAGTTCTTGTTGGAGATCGGGCTGAAGAAACATGGATTCAATCACCAAGTGATTGGTTACATCCTTTGCTAACAGTAGTTGTTCTACTTCAAGTCGCATATCTCTGGATTGCTGGAGACAATTTGCGCCATGAAAGAAAGGCCTTCAGGACAGAACTTGATCGACTTGAAAATCGAATTCTCATCCTTCGCTCAGAAGGAGCGGCAGTAGATCAAGCAAGCAGTTTGGTGACGACGGCTAAGGAAGAAGGGCACATTGATCCTGCTTTCGGGATGCGTCTTCTTGCTGAAGCAGAAGAAGACATTGAACGTTCAATTTCTCTTGCAGGAGACGTCGATGTAGTTCGCACAGAAGCTCTTGCAGTCATCGAACACGCCGAAGATCTCACTCCACTTGCTAAGCGGCCACGCAAATCCTACGATATGGGTCAAAGAGAAGCATCGCTTGGGTCGTTACGAGAAGCTGAGGCATTGTATCGTCAAGCAAAGATTCGAGCCCAAGAAATTGTTACCTGGTGGGCTCAGGCAGAGGGAGCAATCAATCATGCAAATGAATTACTAACAGGCCAATCAGGTGCTGCTATCGACAATATGAGAGGAATCATTCGAGATGCTCGTAAACAACTTGAGCGAGAAGCTCCAAAGAAAGCATTCGAACTGGCTGTCGTTATTCCAATCCAACTTCAGGCAGATGGAGATGCAAAGGAACGTGCAGTAGTCGTCTTGAAAGATGCTGCTAAGGCCCTTAAAGCAGCAGAAGGATTCGATACTTCTGATCTTGAACATCGAATGGAGCAAGCCGAATCAGCACTTGAAGCAGGTGATACAGGACAAGCTATCGGTCTAGGAGAAGGTATCATGCGAGTCATTAATGTTGAACGAGAAGCAATGGATAGTGTTCGTCGAGCCCTACGTCAACGAAAGAAACTCCTCGCTCGATTCGAAGGATTTTCAGATTCAGACAAGTGGATGCTTCGCTTCACGTCTGTTCAGAAAGCAGCAGATGAGCGCCAATGGAGTCATGCTGCAACTCTTCTTGAACGGTTAACCATCGATCTAGACGCCCTTAGTAATGAACAAGATGAAGCAAACACATTACTCACATTCGTTCAAGAAGAATGGGCAGTTCTTCGCAATCAATGTGAAGCATCGAATCTCCCTCCAACCGATGAGGACATGAAGAATACAGTTGCGGCGATTGCTCTTGCTACAGACCGTCTCAAAGAGGGACAAGTTGCAGATGCATTGGAACAACTTGGTCAGGCAGATGCAGCGATGGAACGTCTTCGAAGACGCGTCTGATCAAAGAAGGCCTCTATTCTCTAGGGCTTCAATATTAAGGCCCGCTGGAAGGCCTAGGTCAACAGGCATTCCTCCAATTGTAGCAATGATCCCATAGAGATGGAGATACAAACCAACCGGTGCCTCCTTCTCATTGGAATTGTATGGAATTCGCTTCCAAGCAGATCGCTTGTTGTAATATTTAGAGACGGATTGCTCTGGTGAGTGGGTAATCCATACGTTCGCAATTGCAGCATGCTTGAGAGCACGGGAACTACTCAATCGCGGGGAGACTTGAACAGTATGGACG
>JAKMFY010000300.1 GCA_022425185.1 Candidatus Poseidoniaceae archaeon
CGGCTGCCTCAAAATCAAATATATTGTCACTTATTGTCGGCGGGCGAATTCTCCAATCCTTTACCAATACGGAGTCGGATACTGTTTCATGAGCATCTGCTTCAACTGGGGTTACCATGTTGTTGAATCCGTGGTGCACCCCGAACATCATGAAATCGGGGAGTCTTCCTTTCGCCCCTGAATAGAATGTCTTTGGAGTAAGTCGAGATGTTGATTGAGGCTCTCCAGGAGGTTCATTTGTACGAAGATACATCATGAGACTGTTCACTTTCTCAGCGGTAATAACATCAGAAATGAGAGATAAAACGACAATTGCAACGGTATCACCAATTGGAATATCTCGGTGATATCGCCCTGTGTGAATACACAATGATTGCGGAGAAGTGGAACCTAGGCGAACGCCATGAATCTTGAACGGCGCCCTATGAGCTCCTTGTTCGAGTCGAATTTCATAGAAGTGGCCAATCATACCACGAACGAGAATTCGATCGCCCTCCACCCACGTATCGTTTGGGAATTGATTTAGAACGCCGCGAAGAAATTGCATTGATTTTACCAATGGTGGGCTTAATTTTTCTTGCACCTCATACGCCGAGGACCAATTCATTTGAGTTGCAATGAGCATCTCGCCTTCTCGAGATTCGTGAGGGGAACTGCACCATGAAACAAGACCTGCTAGCAAACCAGGCCGTGGGGGAATCGGTGTTCTTCTCGTCGTCCCTCTCTTTGTCATAGCCCTAAAACACAATTCTCCTTTTGTACTAAGCATGATTGGCGAAGGGACGTTTTTGTGTTCGTTCAAATCATTTAGATTGCTCCATCTGCGAGCCCAGGGCCATTCGACGTCCTGCAGAAGATTGTTGGAACCGTCTCGGAGAAATCGCCTTGAAAATTTCATTCTTTGCCGTGGCCTTCTACCATCCAGCCGTTCGAGTAGATCTCTTGCCCAATGATGATTGGCAAGGGGATTGAAACCTGTTTTCCTATTTTGTTCACCCAGGAGATATGATGTTTGTATCATCGAATCAAACGGAGTGATTCTATCATTCCGATTGTTCCTAAAGAAAAGATTGTAGTATCGATTCATGTATCTCCCATCCTCTCCAGACTTCCGAATCGGCTGAAATAATGCGCTTACTGCGAGAAAAATTAAAACAATATCCCAACCAATCCGATTCTCTTTATCGGTTAGAATAATCAGAAATTGTTCGATCGGAATCTGGACATTATGATGTTGCCCATCCACAAGCATACGCCCATTACTGAATGAAAGAATTGAACCATTACACATCTGAAATCCATCTTCTAACCTTTCTTTTTCGTAACCCGAGATGCCATGACCGGATCTTAATTTCTCGATAAAAATTTCTTCTTCTTCCTCAGGGAACGGCGAATAGCGGACAGGATCTTGTTGTGGATTCGGCAATCGAGCCCAATCAACGTCTGGAGTGTTGCTCATAAATTCCTCCAAATGTTCCCATCTACGTTTCAATGAACGGATTGGGCCCCCGAGTGCCTTGGCCATTTGCCTATGTACACCAAAGTCTAAATCGGGGGCCCAGTTTTTCTCGAGAGCAAGTTCTATGCATCGCTCACACAAGGGGCATTGGTTTGTTGTTTCATCTTGAAGGCATACGCCACATGAAGGTTGAACCATGTAATCTATCGATTCCCAGAGATTAAAAACGTTCAGCGAAGTGTTTCCAAAGCTGTTACGACGTCACTCACGTCTTCATCTGTAATGTGGAGGTGTGTTACGAGTCGACAGTGTGTCGGCGATATATCGAACATATCGATTCCCTGCTTACCCATGTGTTCTGCAACTTGTGATGCTGTATAGCCATCTGCTGAAAAATAAACCATATTGGTTTGAACCGCATCAAGGTCGACATGTACATGAGGCATTTCGTCAATGGCAGTGGCTAAATTCATCGCTCTGCGATGATCATCCACCATCCTATCGACGTGATGTTCAACTGCATAAATTCCTGCTGCAGCGAGGATACCTGATTGCCTCATGCCTCCTCCAAACATTTTCCTCCATCGATGTGCCTGATCAATGAAATCTTGAGAGCCAACGAGCACTGAACCTACTGGAGCCCCAAGACCTTTCGAAAGGCAAATGGAAACTGAGTCATAATGTTCGGTCATGCGTGGTAATTCAACACCTGTAGCAATAGAAGCGTTGAAGATTCGGGCACCATCGATGTGCGTCCCACAATTATGATCATTCGCTACGGTTGCAATTTCATCAAGAATGGATTGCTCATAGCATGTACCTCCACCTCTATTCGCTGTATTCTCAACACAAACAAGACGGCCGTCTGGATAATGAGATTGTGAACCAGCTTGTTTTCTTATTGCGCCTGAAACCAATTCAGGAGTAAGCATACCATACTTCCCTTCTGGTAACGCTATGCTTGAGCCGCATAGAGCCGCATACCCTCCACCCTCGTAGAGATAGATATGGCTGTAGCGTTCAGTAACAATTTCGTCGCCAGGAACTGTATGTGTTTTCAGAGCCACTGCATTTGACATCGTACCAGATGGAACGAAGAGACCTGCTTCCTTTCCACAGCGTTTGGCAACAAGTTCTTCCAACCGTTGAACCGTTGGGTCGTCACCCAACACATCGTCACCAACTTCCGCAGTTGCCATAGCATCTCGCATAGCCATTGTGGGTTGTGTCACCGTATCCGACCGAAGGTCGATACGGCTTGAGGAATGGTCTCGCATGGATGTGCTAACAAGCATCCCATGTTCAAAGAATCGACTCAAAGAAGTTTCAAATCACCTGTAATTATCTCAACATCTTCATCTCTACAAGGTCCCAAAGCCAGCACAGTAAACGATCCTGCAGGAATTTGAGTGTGTCCAGCATCATGGATTTTATTTACAATAATCCCATTCTTTTTTGCATCAGACGATAGTTGGTCTAGATGGTGTGCTGAATCTCCTTTTACGCAAATTTTCTTCTGCCCAGTCTTGAACCATGCATCGAGAAGAGATGGGTCTTGCTCACCACATGCAAGTGTTGCCTTCACTGCTGCATGTGCGACTTGAGCAGCAATTTTTCCCTTACCCATTTTGAGTTCATGGTTCACGACGAAGACCATTTTTAACTTCTCATTAAGAGACAAACTCCTGAGAGGCCTAGGTGCTGTCAAACGATGAATGAAACTTCGTAATCCCATGCTTTTACCTCAATCGTAGGTCTTGAGTTCAGAAAAAAGGTGGTCCATTGTATGGCGAGGCGCTGGCCCTACACCGAGAACCGTAACGGTTCCTGGAGCAACTTCTGTCAATCCTGCATCTTCGATAAGTGAATATGGCAATGAAGCTTCTTTGACTAAGCCAAGGAAATACATCAGATCTTCTTCATCATCAACGGACAAGCAGATTTTCCTTGAAGCGGTTTCTTGCCATCGTTGAACCATTCGGGAGTGAGTTTTTTTCGCTTGCTTGAGAGAGCCGATTGCTGCATGAGCACATTGTACTGCAAGTTTTCCTGCTGACAATTCTAAATCAGCACGGCAGAGAAAAGCCATCGTTGGAGGTTCAGACAATGCTGACATGTTGATCCTCTCGAACAATTCTTTGCTGGGAAGGTGTTTGAAGAGAAAGAATTTGTTCAAACCAGGCTCCACACCAAACTGCAAAGAACATATTCCCCATCATGTGGAGAGCATCAAATGGAATTCCGTTGAATAAGTAGAGGACATATTCCAGAGTTGACATTGAACCGTCAAGAATTGAAAGTGAGACAATCATGCTGAACAGGGGAACGCTCCAAATTGCAGCAAATGAAAGACGCTTCATCGAAAGATTTCCATCGTCATCATGGACCGAAAACACTGCACTTACGCCAGCGACACTCGACCAAGCAAGAACTTGGAAGAGAGTCCACCACCCATCACCAAGGACTGCGTTACTGGATACAGTAACAAGAATGACAAAGGCAATACTGCGCTGAAGACCATACTTCGAGGCGACCATTATTACGAGAATTGTTACTGGCATGATGTTTGGGAGACCAACCAGTACTATTCGAGACCCAGACGCGATAATAGCAAGGAGGAATAGCGACCATAGCCACCCCTTCTGCTGGTTTTTTGGACGCATTAATAGCCAAATAGCCGAGGCGAAAAGAACCGAATTGATAACGAGTAAACCAAGTGATGAAACTTGAGGCCCATGTGTACCAAGTCCGCTCAGCATGAACATTCCAGAAGTCGGTTAGCCTTGAGTGTTCCCGCTTAGGCTGGTCTCCAACGGAGAATTGAGTCTGAATCTATCGTTGTATCAACAATACCTGTATTCGACCTTGAACCATCGATAGTAAATTCCCACCCATCGCCTTCTGTTCCGTTGAAGGAAAGTAGATACAGACCAAGGTATTGATCTTCATATTCTGTTGAAATGCCAAGTGAAAGAGTTGCAGCCTGCGTCAATTCATAGACGTTTGAATGCCCACTAAGACCGCCAATAACGTTCTCTGTTCCGTCAATTTCTATGACAACAATTTGTGTATCCCTCCATTCTTCTGGCCATTCTATATCCCATGCAGCCTCTGTATCTGATTCAGCAAGCGTTGGCCATTTAGCAGATATCTCTGGCACCGCAGCTACGGTAAATAAAAGAAGAAACAACGTGAGAGCCTTCCATAACTTCGGTTTGTTATCTGTTGCAAAGAAAAGGCAACAAAGCAGATATGATAAAAGAAGAAGAACGTAATGAAGTGCTTCGGTTAACGAAAACGTTGATTCTTGCTCAATCGTTTCATCGCTATCGAAAACCGTTACTTGCAACAAGCCCATATCATTACCAAGCGCCATTGCAGTCGAAGAAAATCCAGGTGCTGCAGTTGTGTAGGAATCGAAAGAAGTCGTATGCATTCTTTGCAGAGAGGTTCGATTAAACACGCCCCATCCTCCATTTGGTGTGTTTGAAGGAACCCAAATTTCGATAGAATCATTCATGAGAGTTCGCATAGACATTTCTCCATTTGAATGAAACGAACTTCTTGACTCTTCGAGACATGTAATGTTGTTACATGATAATGAAACCCATTCGTTTGAAGTTGCAAGGAAAATATGGTCCTCAAATTGAAGAGGGATAGCAGGAGAAAAACCATAGTTTCCAATTATGCTGTTATTGAGATACAATACCGAACCTGTCGCTGTTTGAAGATGTATAAGGAGTCCGTGTTGGGTTTCTATTGGAGCATGTCGAATCTTTCCGTCACCAATTGAAGAATTAGTCATCGTTCCATCTCTATTGACAGAATAGAGGACGCCCACTTCAGTACCAACATGATATCCGCTCTCAGAGACCAGTACACCATTTCTCCAGCCCATTTCTTCGAATTCTACGCGTAAAAGTTGTGCTCCATCGTCAAGACAGAATGTGGATAATCCTTGTCTTGTGGGAACGACAACTCGATCTCCATCAATTCCGAGTTTACCAGTGATTCCAAGAACATTCACTTCGGTTTGTTGTTCCCATACCAACTCTCCATTGGAAGGATTCAGCGCAGTTACCTTTCCATCAGCCCATGCGACGATCAAAACATCTTGCCATACGCCACAAACTCCGGATCCAGCTTCAACAAACATTAGCGGAGACATATCGTGTTGAAGAGTGGTTTCAGAGCGATACGTCCACAATTCATCCCCGGATGAGATCTCAAACGCAGATACCTGTGGGCGTTCATCCCCCATCCAAAAACCCGAGGTGCGGACAAAGACTGAATCTTCGACGAGAAGAGGTTGAGTCGTAATGTAACCGTTTTCAAATTCATGTTCCCATGAATGGTTTGATTCGGCCTTTGCAAACGGTAAAAGAAAGAGTAGAAGCGATAAAAGAACAACACGCTTCATGCTGAATGCCTCTGGATGACAGTACGAAGAACGGCACTCACTTCTTTACCATCCACACCAGGACATGCGCCCATAACAATACCCATTAGTGGCCCCATTGCTCCCATTCCACGTTCTTTTACGAAGTCTAAACGCTCGAGAACAATCGATTCAACAATTGATTCAAGATCTCCTACATCCGCAGGTACAAGGCCGTTTTCTTCTGCATAGGCTTTTACTTCCGCTGCTGAAACTTCATTTCTTTCAGCAAAGTGTTCAATGGTTGATTCGATTCCTTCTCTTGTAATTCCACCATTCTCGCGAACGGTTAGAATTGTAGAAAGAATCGATGCCTTGACCGATTCGTGAACCAAAAGAAGCGATGCCCAAGCCTTTGTTGGCGTTGGATGTGATTGGAAAAAGACATCATCTAATTCTCGTGATAGGAGTTGTTTGCATTGATCTTCAGATAGTTCCGTATCCTTCAGCCGACTCATTCGTTCGTCTTGACTCATTGGCAGATTTTCAAGAATTGAAGCCCAATGCTCGTTCTCAACAATGACGGGAGGGACATCGGTTTCAGGGTACATTCGAGCCCCGCCGGGAAGAGGGCGCATTGGTGATGTTGTTCCATCTTCAGGAGATCCTTTTTTGATGACGACATTGCGAACTTCCTGAGGTATTCGATGATAAGAAAGTCGCGCTCGTTGTACAACCGATTCCAACGCAAGTTTGGCTTGCCACTCTGGTGCAAGACACAGAACAAATCCATCCGATTCAGAGAGGTTAAGTTCAGTTCTTACTCCATCGACGAAGGTTTGTTCGATGCCATAAGCAGGGAGTTCGTCAGAATGGAAGACACCACGAACGCCTGCTAATTTTGCTGCACCAGCAAGTTCCCTACCAAGTCGTGGAAGTTGAGAGCCTTCAGAATCCAATGTTTTCGTTCCAAATCTTCCAGCAAAACCTGGAAGTTTCAGTGCAATCATCTTGTATTCAGAATCTAATCCTTCGCGGACCATTCTGCTTTCACAGTCTGAGAAGACAGAAGAAACATCTGAGAATACTGTAGGTAGGTGTTGTTCAACAGTTCTTGCCACTTCTGCTTCTACTGAAGCATCATCCAATCTGCGATCTGTTGGTAGTAAAGGAAGTTTAAGCTCCTTTCGAAGCGAGTTTGCAAGGCGATACATGTGGACTTGTCGTACCATTTCCAATCGGACAATCTTAGGAATCCATCCTAAATCTTGACATCCCTTGATTTCAACACGGTCTCCACAAGCAACACTCACATTGAGGTCTTGACGAATCGATCCAAGTCCACGCCGTACACTACGAGTATCCCTTAGAGTTCTCCCCAACGCTTTTGCAGTAATTTGGGCGTGTTCAGGAGAGATGATGTCTGGCGATGTTGCAATTTCAATCAAGGGAACACCAAGTCTGTCGAGGTTGTAAATCACTTGTTCACCAGATGATGTTGAAACTGTTTCTAACTTACGAGCACTGTCTTCTTCTAAGCACAATACATCAATTCCTACATCACCCATGTCAGTCTTGAGAACGCCATCGGTTGAGATAAGCGATGTTCTTTGAAATCCGCTCGTATTTGACCCATCAACAACTGTTTTCCTCATTGTTTGAATCGCAGTAACTGGCTTTGAATCAAGCAGAGCAGAAACTGTCAAAGCGATATCAAGAGCATCTGAATCATGTGGGAGAGGTGGGCTATCATCAAGTTCGATAAGACCTGCATTTGGAGATTGTATGTAGACGAAAGAACGATTACGTCGCTTCTCAAAACGTGCTGCGATATCCACGACACCGCCTTCTCCACTTGCCAAACGTAATTTTCTACTGTAACGAGGCCATTCATCAGGAACGGTTTCAATGGTTACATCGAAGAGATCGCATGGTTGCCTCGAATGGAGTTTACCAGTTGCTAATTGTTGATGAACTTCGATACCACACATGAAGCCAAGTTGTTCTG
>JAKMFY010000301.1 GCA_022425185.1 Candidatus Poseidoniaceae archaeon
ATGGGTACCAGATCCAAATTATCAACCACCTTCTCAATAAGTAGGGAGTTGCTTTGATGATTGCCAAACCTGGGGTGCAGGAAAAAATCCTGTTACATTTGCTTGATTATGCAGATTTTAAAGAGAAAGTCGAAGTTCCGTTTTCGCTGTCTCAAATGGGAATTGCAAATGCTGTTGCAATTGCACGTTCGAATGTACCTCGGGCCATATCTGGATTGCGAGATCAAGGTTTACTGGTTGAGCGACAGGCTCACGTTCATGGTGTTAGCAGAAAGAGAAAAGCATACTTCTTAACCGACTCAGGAATTATCGCTGCAGAGGATACGTGGGGACGACTTCGTCACTTCCAATTCCGTTGTATTGGTCCTGATGGCGAAGCATTGACAACAACGCTTGGAACTTCGCATGAAGTCCTACCATTTGCGATGAGGCCTGTTGATATCATTCGATATCTTGATGACAGTTTGATTCTTGATGTACGACCTCTTTCAGAGGATTTAATTGAACGCGATTTGTCAAAGCAAGTTGAGAAACAACTTGTAACATCACTTGGTGATCTTCCAAGATTACGTCATTTCTATGGTCGAGAACAAGAACTCGATAACATGGTTAATTTGCTCGAGGCAAGAGCCACAACGCTTCTTGTTCCTGGCATAGCAGGTATTGGGAAAACGACAATCGCTGCTAAATTGATTGAACGATTTATGCATCGTAGAAATCTTCTCTATCATCGATGCCAAGACTGGGAAGGTTCTCGTGCCATGTTTGAAGCGATTGCAGATTGGCTACTCAATATAGGCGATTCATCATTTTCTGATTATCTTGCTGCAACACCAGTACCCAAACCCGATGATGCAGCAAGAATTTTAGTTGATTCTTTGGAAAACACACTGACCCTCATCGTGATAGATGATTTCCACAAAGTATCAGATCCAATATTGTTTCAAACCATTCAATCAATGACTCTTGGCCTACTTGGAAGTGAGGAATCAATTGGATTGGTTATTTTTTCTCGTTCCTTCAAGCCAGTCGTTCCAACAAAAGACGCAGAAGGCAGAATTACGAGTCTTGTGTTGCCACTGGATGGTCTTGATTCAGATTCAGCACGTCACATACTCTCAGGATTTGATGACCTTTCCACCGAACAATGGCTCCATATCCATGGATTATCTCGTGGCCACCCACTGGTTCTTGAATTGATTAACAGAGGTGCTTCAGCGGGCGCGTTCCACGATACTCTGGAACACTATGTTACGAAAGAAATCTTCTCTAAACTTTCCGCTGAACAAAAGCGAGTTCTCACGGTTCTCTCGATTTTTAGAGAGTCGGTTACACTTGAAGCATTGCTCTCTCACGAACTTGATGTTGATGTGTTGGATAGTTTGGTTGAGCAAGGTTTGGCTCGACAAGTTGATACCGATGTATTCGATGTACACGATCTGATTCGAGAATTTTTGCTACAGAGTCTTGATGAACCTACGAAAAGGGAAGTGCACAACAGTTGTGCGTCATATTATGCAAAACAAGCAAAAAGTTCTGAAGCAACATTAGAACAAATCTACCATGAACTTGCATCTGATCACCAACAAGAAGCCATCTCGAAGATTGTAGAGTTTGGTAGAGACATTGTATCACAAGGCCACCTTGAGCTTCTAAATCTAATTGAAGAAGTCAATACTGATGGTCTTAAACCCAAAACACTCGCTCCAATGCTTCAATTACAAGGGGATATTTTGCTCATGCTTGGAAGATTTGAACAAGCTTCAACAATCTTTGAACATGCCAGTTCGGCATCACAATCTGCTGGTTCAGAAGTTATCTATTCTGAAATTCTCGGTTCTCAAGCAGACATTGCCATGAAACAAGGAAAAACAGACATGGCACTGGATTCTCACAAGCAAGCACTCGAAGTCCAGGTGAAACTGGGTGACTCAAAAGGTGCAGCAAGATCGTACAACAATATGGGTTACTTGTATCGAAGGAAGAATGACAAAGCCAAAGCCCTGGCTGCATATTCAGAAGTTGAAGCTATTCTTTCAAATGATGAATCCTTACTCAGTGCTCAGATTATTCTGGGTAGAGCACTACTTGATCTTGGTGAAGTTGACCGTGCGAGAAAGCATGCATTCGAAGCGTTTGAGCGAACAGACGAGGGTGAAGATATTCTCCTTCACGCTCGAGCTCAAGCATTATTAGGCAGATACCATGCAAAAATGAATGATTCAGAGACTTCACTGCACCATTATTCCGAATCCCTGAATGTAATGTCAGATGCTGGTGACCCTGTTTCTTTGGTTGAAATCACAATATTGCTTGGAGAAGTTCTTGAGGACAGTGGACGAAGCGAAGATGCTTTGGAGCGATATCGAGAAGCGTTAATCATCGCTGAAGCGAACGACTTACGAATGCAAATAGGTGAACTCCTTTCCAAACTTGGAGGGGTTGCTCCCGATCGACAACGAAGAATGGAATATTTACAACGAGCACTTGCAGTGTTCCGCGAATTGGGAGCAAGAACTCGAATGAGAGAAGTACAAGCCCAAGTTCATGCTGCAGTCATGGGTCGTTAGAACATAGGCCGATCAAGTTTCAATGTGATTTCACCTTCATGGTGGACCACCCAAATGTATTCCACACCAGCGAGTTCAACTATTCCTGTATGGGGTGCTCCCCCCGTACCTGAAAGCGAACGTTCGGTATCAAGTTCACCTCCACCATCATACAAAATCAACTTGGTATCCGTTAATTCCAGGGTGAATTGAGATTCATCTGCTTCAGTTGCTCTCCAGTATACTCTCTCTGCATACGATGTGTTGTCGTTACGACTTGCTGTATCTGTACGTTCAATTGCAGCAGCAAGGTCATTCATATTCGCATCTATTGCTTCTTCATTCCATCGTTCACGTGTCGCTGTTTCTATGTCGTAAATCCAAAGACTGAACATTGTAAGGAGCAAAACTCCAAGTAAAAATGTAAAAACATAACCAAGTTCAGTTGCTGCTGCCTCAGTTCTACGCTGAATATGGGATTGCCTCACGCAATCACCTCTGAAACGTACGCATCAAGGGAGGATATTTGCAATGAAAATTGAATGGGCGCTCCCGCTGTATGCCAGATTGCTTCTGATGTACCGTATCCCGGATCAGGAACCCACCCAACATAATCAGTTAAGAGATCAAGTCTACCTGGATAAATTGTCCAATCAAGACTCGATTCGAGTCCATCTGTGGAGGCGAGTGCAATTGCTTCTCCATAGGGTTCAGCCCATCCTCGACGGACTTCGTAAGCGATATCACTTGCAAGACTGGTTCTTTTCGAAAGGGTTACTTCCATTGATAATTTTCCACCACCAACTGATGAGTCAGATGTCGGATGCAGGGATGGAATTGTGGCGGCAAATCTGGGGCCAGGACCGCCTCGATCAGAGGGGGATACAATTACTGTAGGATTGAATTCCGGATGATTTGTTACAACGGATCCTCCAGTCATGGCAACTTCCATTCCAGTCACTGATGACTCAAATGCGTAAGTGAAACGAGAAATTTGCATGATCCATGCACTCCCGATTGGAGTGTATGGTTCTTCAACAACCATTCCATACATTTGCATGTGTACACTTGCGGGATAGGTTCCTGTTTGCCATGCTGTTTGCATATCGATAATACTTCGGCCACCCATGCTTTCCCATGGCATTTTCAAATCCACCCATCCTGAGGCAGTAACACCAACACCAACACATCTCCTCTCACCGTCGTTGAGGGCTTGCATGAGTCCTTTCGTTCCATTCATGGCCGTAGCGTACATCCCATATCCTTGCGTTGTGTTGAGGTAGACATTTTCATTTTCAAGAGGTATTTGGACCGTAGTTCCTTCGTTTAGAACAGTATCATTTGAAGCCAGATTTGAGGCATTAAAGAGTGTCTGTTGACCATTTGCTCTTAGTTCTAAATCCAGGGACTGTGTTGTGCTGATGTGGAATTGTTTTCCAGATTCCATGCCGGTATCGACAGCTCCAATCTGGTAGACGCCATTTGTTTCAGACTCACTTTGCCACTGTATCCCAATGGGAACATCAGAACTGATTGATGCTGCTCCATCTATCCCAGAGGGAGGCCATTGAACTTGATCTGAACTCATCGCTGGCAAGGTAATACCATTTCCTCTCCACGTAGCGGTTGCAGATACTGTGTTAGGATTCGTAAGAACGATGTAACCTGATTGAGATGGCGGAATAAATGATGTTCCATGGAACGTGCCTGTGTTACTCTTCCATGCAGTCGCTCCTTCAAAAGTGTCCAAGGAAAGCATCAATTGTGCATCTGCAGTTGTCGTGAGATGGATGACTTGAGCACGATCTAATGTCAAAGATTTGGACCATGAAGTTTCAACGTTGAGCAACTCAGATGGAATAGCTACTTCTGTGAATGAGCCGAATGCTCCATTTCCGTTAATCATAATGAGGTCATTAGAAACGATATTTAGATTTACAGTTCCTTGTGGAAGAGGAAGTGCCCAAGAACGACCTTTGCCGTTTGCACTTGCATCGCTTGCTTGAATTTCAGAAGAACCGGTTCCATTTTTCATCCAATAGACTTCAAGCTCCTGTGTTGATTCAATCTTGTAGTCTGGCCCATCGAAATCCCATTGAGCTACATCATCAACAAATAATTTTGCAGTATCAACGAGAACTTGGTTTTGAAGTAATTCTATTTCAATTGGACCAAGCGGGAAACTAAGGCCCGGTTTCGTTGTAACTATCACTGAATTTGCCCACGTTGGTGCTGTGTAGTGGAATGGTCGATCAGGTCCCAGGCGCATATCAGAAAAGCAGACTGAACTCGTAGTAGATTCGGAATGACGTAATTGAAGTTCATCATCAAAGTCAATTACATTTCTAATTCGAAACGAATGGTCTTCCTCCCAAGTTGCAGAATACCACATTCCGCTGCGTATTGCGTCCCATTCAAGTGAACCATCCACTGGAACAAATTCTTGGGTTACCATGTCACCAGGCATACCTTGCTCTGCTAAATTCGTCGTCTGTTGATTGAATTGCGTCATTTGTGCTGCCATATCATGACGCTCGACACTGCCTTCCAATTCTTCTATGACGGGAATCATTGTAACCATCATGATGCTAATGATTGAAAGGACTCCTCCGAATAACAGAACCGTAGCGATTGCAGCAGAGACTGCTTCTTCATTACGCTGAAGTTCGTTCATTGGTTTACCACCATTCGACGAACGTCAATTTCCAGTGAGAGTTCCAACTCTTGAGTCTCTACAGTGAATCCATCAATTCCACTCGCTCTCTGGTAGGGGGAAATACCAATGAATTCATCGAGCGTACCCGATGCTCTGTTCAGAGTATAATCGGTAAGCCAAATTTCATGATATTGTGGATCTACAATCGAATGCAGGGTATTGGTAACCAATACTCTAAGGTTGTAAGCTTCACCAGTGAAGAGTTGTATCGGACCCAAGGATTCTACTTTGAATCCAACATTTGGTCCATTACCCAATGATTCACTTAGTTGAACATCCGTAAGGACAAGAGACAGACGAGTTGTTCCATCCACAAGTGTGTCAAGTCGCAAGCGTGGAGCTTTTTCAATTTCCCATGATGTGCTTGGGTCTTTTGATATACGTGCATCATTAATTAATACAATTTGATTGAGCCCACCGTCAATATTGGTGCTGATGCTTAATCCTGACAAGACGAAACGAGCCCAGCGATGAACATGAGTGCCGGCTTCATCGTACATGTCCACGATGAGAAATGTCTCACTCGTTAGATTGTGATCGATGACCGAATATTCAAACGTAGATTGAACATCAATAGAAACTGAGTTCGTCGGATTTGTAATGATGACAGATGTAACAGACTCATTGATGGAAAGGAATTTGAAAGAACTACTGTTCAATTCCTCTACAAGAACCACTTCATTTGGTGTTAAATCTGCTGAAATAACCCATTCTTCAACTAGTTGAACGGGATTTATTGAAGAGGCTTGTAATGAAAGCGCCTGGCGGGTTCCAGTACCGTCAGGGGCATCTCCTACGACATCAAGTCTGTCTTCGATACGGTCTGCGATATTATTCGCACTGTTCCAGTTTGTGTTGTCGTGGAAGGCCACAAGGTACGGGTTCAGGAAGACAAAGACACCACCCATGATGCTAACGACCATGGCCAACATCATAATGACGCCGAGGATTTCACTCACTGCTTTTTCCTCTTCAATCCGCTTTTGCCGGTGCATCCTATTCCCCCCTCTTGTTGCTTGAGCATCTCGCATGCATTTAGGGATTGACCTGATGTTTATTGATTCAGAGCAATTCTCTTGCTATTCTTTGGATTGCGTTGGTGGCAAAAGCATCTCCGTCTCTGCGACCAATAAAATGGGAAAAATGAGGGCCATCTTGTGCTGAGATGTTTATGTCTCCCTCAAAGACTTCATCAATTTCAAAAAGAACAGTTGACTCTGCAAGATGCGGGGCATTGTTCATTTCAGAAAGATGTGTCAGCGTAATACTTCTTGTTTGATCGGTACACACTTGTTTTAAGAATTGGCCAGTTTGTTCATTTGACAAGTGTCCACCTCTGCCTGAGATTCGGTCCTTTAATGAACGAGGGTACGGTCCATTGAGTAGTCTGTTTGAGTCGTAGTTGGCTTCCACAGCAATATGTTGACATCCGTGTACATGATGAACCAGTTCGTCAGTCCAAGATCCCAGGTCAGTGATAATTGCAGTTCTTTCCCCTCCGTGGCTGGCGACAAATGCCACATTGTCTGCCCCGGAATGAGGTACAGGTACCGGCAATAATGAGGTGCCCTGTGAAAATTGTAACACGTCAAGTGATTCAAAATGGTGGGTAAATTCAGGCAATAAGCCTAATTCTTGTGACGTACGGTGATTGGCGTAAACTGGAACTCCCCATCTCTTTTGGGCAATAAGCGCACCACCTCCGTGGTCTCCGTGATGATGGGTTATGACAATCGCTTCCAGATCATTTGGGCTGACGTCTAAAAGAGCCAAGCGCTTTTCTAATTGCACTCCACTAAATCCTTGATCGACAAGAACATGGGATGATTCTGTACTGAGGAGTGTGGCATTGCCACGACTGCCGGTTCCAAGATGTGTAATCGATAGCCCCATCCCAATCATTTTCATGCGGTCACAGACGGATATTGAATACACCGCTTAATTTGGTTCAAAAGTACCGTTTTTTAGACAAATGAAAACGCCTCACTGTATGAACAACGCTCCATCATTCCTATAAGCGTGGAGACGAGGACAAATAATGCGGCGTTTGCCGCTTAGGTGTTTTTTTGCGACGAAGTCAGACAACCTTACTCTCCACTCTTGCAGTAATCGCAGGGCTTCTCTTCATGTCGCAGTTTCCAACGATTTCTCCGGTTTCGAATATTCACCCCGATGACACAACCGGTGAAAAACCACCAACGACGGACACTGACGGTGATGGAATCCCTGATGTGCATGAGAATATTTTCGAGGAATGGGTGAACTTTAGCGCAATCGATGGTCGACTTGTTTCGATGGAAGGCATGGATAAAGACGATGCTTCAGACGCTAATTTCGATACAGATCGGGATGGGCTAAACAATACGGAAGAATACTGTTGGCCATATCCGGCAAATTGTAATGACCCGGGTTTTTCTAGAGGACTAACGGGTCTCTTGGATGAGAATGGAGATCGATTGTATCTCGATCCACGTTTATCGGATACAGATGGCGATGGTATGCCTGATGGATTTGAAGCCGCTATGTGTGCTCGTGCAGGTGGGTTCGATGTCGTAACACTCAGATATGTTTGCCCGTATTTCGATCCTCTGAACAACAGCGACATGACTGATGATCCCGATGATGATGGATTTGACGTGAACAGAGATGGATTCATTTCAGTAGCCGAACAATACACCTCTCCGGAGGAATATAGATTTGGTTCACCCAGCAACTTCACCACTGAACTTGATGGTCTATGGTGTTCGGCTACCCTCCCGCAAGGCTCTGTGATTACGCAGTGGCCATTCATTAATACCGGTGTTAACGCTTCATTCCAAAATTTACTTCCTGCCTGTACTACCAATGCTACGTCGGTTGTTGGTGAAGATTTGTGGCTTGGGACAGATCCTCTTCTTGAAGATTCAGATAGATACAGTTGGGATGGTTTCTCGATACGTCCACTTTATCCTTCGTTTGGTGATGGAATGCCCGATGGATGGGAAGTACACTTTGGATTGGACCCATTGAATCGTTCAAATGCTCTCCTCGACATCGATCGTGATGGTTGGGATTTGAATAGAGACGGTGTAGTATCAATTGATGTAAGTCGTACTGAAACTGCTTTGGCACTTGGTGAATCGTTATCCAATCTGGAAGAGTTCTACATACACAACGATGAAGGCAATACAGTCATGTCTGGACTAAAAGAAATTCAGATTGGCTTGAACGATTCTTCCTATTACAACTATCCGCTCACGTTCAATGCTGTAGAAGGCAGCATGGCAATCATGCACCACGATGTTCGTAGCATACT
>JAKMFY010000009.1 GCA_022425185.1 Candidatus Poseidoniaceae archaeon
TCCAAGGTCCGTATCAGCTCCATCGGAACCCATTAACAATCCATCTTGCATCATAAATGCGCCACATCTCCCAATGAAACCAGTGCTGGTGACTGTACTTCCACTGTTGTAAGCCCCGAAAAATGAACCAACATCTCCCTCGACACTGAATCTGCCACCCGCTCCGAACGGGGACGTCCATGAACCGAGTTTTCCAAGTGCCTTGATACGAGCGCCTTCGGGAATGCCTGGGCATAATCCCACTTCTCCGTTTTTGGGGACTTCCTCTCCAGAACCAGTCCAACCGATTCGTAAGAGTGCGTTCTGCTCAACAGCCGCTTTAAGTCGTGGCAAAAATTTTGCATTGATACTCATCGAGCGTTCAACGACATCTTGGGCTCCCGCCATATTCCAATGGTGATGAATGTCGGTCAAATAACCTCGCGTTGTTGAGATTGCTTTGGAACGAATTTTTGTCCTGTTTTTTACCGCGAACTGTTTATTGACATTCACCGTTGCCATAGGGTTGAGCATCATGGTGGTAAAGGTTGCAATAAACGGATACGGGACAATTGGAAAGCGAGTTGCAGATGCAATCGATGCCCAAGATGATATGGAAATTATTGGCGTTACAAAAACGCGTCCATCCTTCGGCTGTGATTTAGCAGTTCGTAAAGGCTACCCATTGTACTGTACTTTCGATGAAAAAGATCGAATCGCGGCTTTTGCTCCAGCCGGTTATGATTGCAAAGGTGGGTTGAGTGACTTACTGCGTGAAGCAGATGTGGTCGTTGATTGTTCACCTGGTAAAGTTGGGGCTCAAAATAAGCAAATCTATGATGATGCAGGAGTAAAATGGATTTTCCAAGGTGGAGAAAAACATGCTATGACTGGTCTTTCTTATACATCAAGTGGGAATCATTCTGAAAATTTGAATAAGCAAGGTACACGTGTAGTTTCTTGTAATACAACTGGTCTTTCTCGCACTCTCGTCCCACTTCTCCGCAAGTGCGGTTCTCTTTCCGTAGAGTGCACAATGATACGCCGAGCCGCAGATCCTGGAGATTCCAATAAAGGACCGATTAACGCTATAAAGCCTGTTTTGAAGGTGCCAAGCCACCATGGTCCTGATGTTATGACCATTCGTCCTGAGATCTCTATCAACTCGATGGCCGTTGCAGTCCCCACGACAATCATGCACGTCCATGCAATCGTGGCCACCTTGCCAGATGGACATGGAATGACAACAGAATCAGTTCTAGAACTATGGAACGCTCAACCCAGAGTTGTGATTATGAACGGTTCTGAAACTGGAATTACAACGACTGCAGAGGTCATGGAATTTGCTCGTGATATCGGTCGGAAATGGGGTGATTTGCATGAAATCTTTGTTTGGGAAGATGGTGTTAAACTCGATGGAAACTCTCTGTATTACTTTCAAGCCATTCATCAGGAATCTGATGTTATACCAGAAAATGTTGACGCAGTTAGAGCTCTTATGGGACTTGAAAGCGATTGGGAAGTTTCTGTTTCCAAGACTGATGAAGCCATTGCTGCTTACAATGGGCTGTAATCAATTAAGG
This sequence comes from Candidatus Poseidoniaceae archaeon, assembly GCA_022425185.1. Lineage (GTDB taxonomy): Archaea > Thermoplasmatota > Poseidoniia > Poseidoniales > Poseidoniaceae > MGIIa-L2. The sequence goes on from JAKMFY010000009.1 coordinate 1,563, forward strand.
CGCATACTCAAAAACTCAACTGGTGTGGACAGACCATGCATCTGAAACATACGTCGTGTATTTTGCTTTCTATGTTCTTGCTTTCGCTAGCCAGTCCACTTGCATCTTCTCAGTCTGTTTTTGAACCGCTTCCTTCCCAAACAAGCGAATTGACTTCATCATGGGATTCAGTCGAACCCGTTTCAAAGCAGGCAATTCGAATCAATCCAGTGGATTCAGTGATTGATTTAGCAAGCCTCTCATTTGACCCTCTTTCAGATGATTTGAATTTGATCCCTTCGTCTTGGAGGGCTGATAATGGAAACTCTCTGTATCTTCTCCAACTCAACGTCAATGATGGATCTGTTGTTGAATCAATGGCTGCTGATTATGACTTTACGATTCTCGAAGCCCATGGCTCTGCTGTTTGGACGATTCGCATTCAGGATACTCAACACCTAGAAGCAATGAATGCTCTTGAAGAAGTACGTTGGATAGGAGATTATTTTCCTGGTATGAAAATTGGAACCAATGCGCTTGGTACTACCATCACTCAAATCGTTCTCGCAAGTGATACGAGTCCTGAATATGTTGCACTTTTCTCTGCGACTTTAGCTGAAGAAGGGGCAGATATTGCTTGGTGTTCTTCGGACATGTGTGAGGCATACTATGAATTTGGTATGACAAATAATCAACTTCAAAACATCGCTTTTGACCAACAGGTCCTTTTCGTCGACGGAAGTTTCTCACTCTCTCTTCACAACAATCTCGCTGCAACAGAAGTGGGAGCAGTCGCTGTACGCTCTCCTTCTTCATTGAATCTTGATGGTTCTGGTGAAACCATTGCAGTGATGGATACAGGAGTGGATATGGACCATCCTGACTTGCTTGGTCGAATTGCTGCAATCAACACGCAATTTGGCCTCGATAGTTCTCCTATCGACAGCAACAGCGGTCATGGTACACACGTTGCCATGACTGTTCTGGGTGATGGTACAGGTGATTCAATCGCTACGGGCATTGCACCAGAAGCGAACCTTGTCATGTACGCTCTTGAGCATGATCCAACCGGTGTTTTTGGTCGGCAAGGTTCAATCTATGATTTACTCTCAGATGCTGAATTAAAAACAGCGAGTGTCGCAGTAAATGCGTGGGGTCTGAATGGAAATTATGGAGCGTATACAGCCGATTCAAGGTCAACAGATCAATATGTATCCAACAATAAATTTCTTCTCCCAATTTTCTCAGTTGGAGATAACGGCGGAAGTGGCTCTTCAAAGATTACAGCTCCGGGAACTGCCAAAAATGTTCTTTCCATTGGCTCCAGTGTTAATGGTAGCGTGAGTTCGTATTCATCAGAAGGGCCAACTCTTGATGGAAGAATTAAACCAGATCTCGTGGCTCCTGGAGACGGTATTTGTTCTGCTCGTGCAGAGGAAGCAATTTCTGTTGCTGGTTCTGTGTGTGGTACTGGAACACACTCGAACGGCCTTTCTATGTACATGCAACTTAGTGGTACCTCTCAAGCAACAGCAGTTGCAGGTGGGTCAGCCTCCTTGGCTCGAGAATACCTACGGGAAGTTGCTGGAATCAACAAACCCTCTGCTAGTTTGATCAAAGCAACTCTCATCAATGGAGCGGAAGATTTGGGTACACCAGATATTCCTAATGCAAACGAAGGCTGGGGTCAAATTGATCTGGAAAATAGCCTCAACCCTACATCTTCTGGTATCTCTCTGGATGTCTTCCAAGATGACGAACGAGAACTCCAAGCCGGATTTTCATTGATTTATTCCTTTGATCTTGATGGTTCGAAAGGCATTGATATCACGTTGGCATGGAGTGATGCAGAAGCAAGCGCAAACGCTGCGCAATCAGAATCTCGACTCTTGAACAATCTGGATTTGATTCTAATCGCACCAGATGGTACTTCTTATTTGGGCAACCATTTTGCTTCCGGAGTATCCTTAACTGGAGGAACAGCGGATGATCTAAACAATATCGAGCGTATTCGAATCCCAGCAGGTGCAACGACTCAAAACGGAGATTGGATGGTTTCAGTAGAACATAAAGGGGGTAATTCTCAGCGCTACAGTATTGTTGTCGCTGCTGAGGCAACCTTGATTCCTAAGGCTGATCTGACCGTTTTCGGCAACAGTATTCTTCCTTCATCATCGACACCACTTGTTGATGATTTGGTTTCAATTTCCTTGGCATGGCACAACCAAGGAACGCTAGCATCAGGACCTTACAGAGTTCAATTTGAAGATGTAACAACTGGTTCAATTCTCTACGATTCAAACAGAACTTCCTTGGAGGGAGGTTCACTCGATTCCGTTTCATTCTTTACACAATTTGCAACAACCGGTGTACACAAACTCCGACTCTCGCTCGACACGAGTAATCAAGTTCAAGAATTAAACGATGGACTTAACGGTATCGATAACAACATTATCGAACTGGATATTGAAGTGACAGCGCAGGGATTACGCGTCATTTTCCAAAACCCGGATGGTAGCATACCAACGACTTCGGAAGATCGTGACTTAGCAGCAACCGTAACAATGGATGTTCGTAACGAAACAGGACTTTCCCTACCTTTCGTCATCGCTCATGAAGGCACTGGAGAGAGGCCAGTTAGTTTGACAGTGTCAAGTGTTCAGGAACCTGATCCAATTTACCCTACTCTTCTTCTGAGCCCGGAAGATTCCTGGTCGAAGTCTGTAAATCAGACAGGTGTGTTCACCATTTCTGGACAGGGCGATGAGAATGATACGATTTATCTCATGCTCAATTTAGACGATACATCAGCTAGTTTTGATGGAGCCACTAAACGCTATGCTCGAGCCGGTTCATTCATCGTTGATGTAACAGCACGATATCAAAATCAACCTACGGTCTCTCACACTCAACGTTTGCACATCGAAATTGGCCAAGTTGATTCCGTTGATGTTGTACCGTCTGGGACATCTGGAGTTTCAGCCAAGCCTGGTGAAAGTACTGGATTCTCAATTGGTGTTAGAAACACAGGTAACTCTGCTGCACAATATACCATGTCCTGTACATCTGCCTCGCAATGGCAGATCATGCTTGGAAATTCTAATTCTTCATCTCTCGAGTTTGAACCTCTCAATATTCTCCAAGATCTAAGCATGGATGTCAACGTATTCATCCCCTCAATCGTAAATGGAGAGCCTCTTGCAGGTTCAAGTGATCAGGTGACATGTACTGTTACATCTCCAACAGACCCTACGTTGAACCGTGTCGAGACAGTCGATGTATCAGTCTCAGAACTCAAAGCATTCCGTTCAGATCTCTATGGTCCAAATGGAGCCGTCGGACCAGGTGCACTCGCTTTACCTGTGTTTGCTAATACTGGTGAATTAGTTTACTTCAATCATACAATCCAAAATAAAGGAAACGTTCCTTTAGATTTCGCTGTGACACTCGAACGTGGCAATCCTGCATGGGGTGCTGAAATTGAATACGAACAACAGGTCAGTTCATCATCATTGTCTGTTATGCTAGGCCCAGGCCAATCTGGTGATGTAGAAATGCGCCTATTTGTTCCTGAAACTGCTCGTGAGGGCAATTCAAACACATATACTCTCAGGGTTGAATCCTCTCCTCAAATGTTTACGTTGAATTCAACATCTCTGGTTGTGGGTGAAAATTTAGGTGTGAATCTTTTGTCAAATGAGGGGTCCCTTCTTTCTGTACCATTAAACAACGATTTCACATTCACCGAATTGATTGTAGAAAATACGGGCAATGCAGATTTGGATCTTGAATGGTCAACAAGTCTTGCACCAGATGGCTGGTCAATTGGCTATTCCAATCCACCAAGTTCAGTGTCTGTACTGAGTAATGCTACGGTTCAATTAGCAATTCAATCCCCAAATCAAACGGGGGTTGGATTTGAATTTGATTTGCAACTCTTCGTCAATGGAAGCAATGCGGGCCGATTCACAAACGCTGAGTTGACAGTAAAAATCGTCGTTCCCGAAAGTAGTTTTGCGGCAATTTCAATCACTGATGATACAGTCGCACCCCTGATGTCTATACCTCGTGGAGATTCAGGAAAGCAATCTTTTACAATTATCAATGAAGGAAATATTCCGTTTACTGGAGACTTAACTGTTGAGATTCGAGATGTTGATGGAAATGTTCTCTCTGATAGAAAGGCAAGCATATCTCCATCTTCGATTTCAAATCTTAATGTCGGAGATTCAATTGAAGTTGTTGGTAAAGTTTCAACAGATGAAGATTCAATCGATGGTAGAATGAATCTTGTAATCCTGTTAACCACAACCGATGGTGTTGTAATTGAATACATGGCAGATACAAGCGTGAGTTCTCAGCAATCATCAGGTGGTATTTTCGGAATCCTTCCTGCCTATGTTTCTTATCCGTTGGTTGTGTTTGTTCTTCTTGGCCTCATCTATGGTGGACGTAAACTAAAACAAAGCAGTAAGATGGATGATGATGGTACTGAATTAGTTGCTCCGGATGCTTTCACAGATGCTGATCATTTAGGAACACGACGTGATCAAGTCCTCGATATCAGCCACTCTGTCAATGATATAGCATCAGGAGAAGTAAGTCAAGATGAAATCGCTGCTGCACTTGCTCAATCATTGAGTATGCCTGCTCCAGTTGCGAAGGCATCGGTCCCTGCAGGCCGCCCTCCTTCTGCTGGATTACCTCCTGCAGGCCTTCCTCCCGCAGGCCTTCCTCCAATGGGATTGCCTCCAGTCAAAGCAATCCCTGACTTGCCAATTCCTGTTCCTGCAGGACCTCCGCTTCCACCAGGTGGTTTACCTGCTGGATGGACCATGGAGCAATGGAATCACTATGGTGAGCAATATCTTCAACGCATGGGTTTGAACTGATACGTTGAAAAGGTTGAAGGATAGCGATAAGCCATGCTCAACATTGTTTTGTTCGGACCTCC
>JAKMFY010000033.1 GCA_022425185.1 Candidatus Poseidoniaceae archaeon
ACTTTAGAGGAACTGGGTTCAAAGCGCCCTGAGGTCCTCTTTTATTCGTTTATCAAACTCCCAGAAGGGAAGATGAGTACGAGAAAAGGCAACGTTGTCTTCATGGACGACTTATTGGAAGAGGCTCATGCTCAAGCCGCAGTCGTAGTCAAAGAACTTCGTCCAGATTACAGCGATGAGCAAATAGCCACGATTGCGGAAGCGGTTGGTACGGCTGCAGTCCGTTTTAACATCATCAAAGTGAGTCCAGAAAAAGGGTTTACTTTCCGTTGGGAAGAAGCACTTGCTTTCGAAGCAGGTTCTGCTCCTTTCATTATGTATTCTCACACCAGGGCATGCTCAATCTCACGCAGAGCTTCTGGACTTGAACAAATACCAGTTTCAATTCCTGATCTTGAGGAAATGCCTTCAGGGCTTGTCGAACTTATGCGTCTGATGTGCTGTCATAACGATGTTCTTGAGCATTCAGTTGAGCAACAAAAAACCCACATGTTTGCCTTACATATGCTAGAATTAGCAAATGCATACAATGGATTTTATCGAGATTGTCATGTACTGAACGATGACTTGGTCGATGGATTCTTTTACCAAATCAGTGAACTCGGCCGTAGTTTGTTGCGAACAGGTTTGGAAGGATTAGGAATATCTGCAATTGAGCAGATGTGATTATCGGCTATCATTCAAACTCGATTCGTACAATTGTTGAGTAATGGCATCATTCGTTTCTTCCATCGATGCTGCTACATCAGAACCAATCGTTCTCAGTTCATTGTATGCCTCTTCGATATTCTTTACCTGTTTTAAGAACCGAAGAGGAGGCCAGCCACAGTCGATAATTTCGGGGTCAACAGTGCTCTGTTCGATCCAAGCTGAACAACTTGAACCGTAGCATAATGCTGAGAGGTGTTCTAAATCAACCCAAAACGTTCTTCGCTGGCAAACTGGACAGATTTTTCCTTCAAGAGAGGATAGGACGGTCATTCCATCTTCGCCAAGGACATCAACATCCCATGCGACTACACTGGCTTCAATCAGGTTCATCTGTTCGCTTTTCCCAAGAAATGTTTTGAGAACTTGCCATGCTATTTCTTCAGTGCTGAAACACCCCATGCCTATGGCAGTTCCATCTGCTTCAGTTGCACTGGGTACGTACACTCTTGAAGGAGATTCCATGATGAGACTAAGGAGGGCTTCTCTTTGAAGTCTCCCGTCGATTTGGTCTACTCTGTGCGATTCCAAGTGTATTCTATGAACGGAAGACCACCTGGATGTGGTAATGGAGCGTCAGGCTTCTCTATACGAACAAAAATCGTTTCAACCTCGACATTACCCTGAATGAATTCAGCGATGTTTACTGCCATCTTCTCAATTAGCCGAATGGGCTTAGATTCGAGAACGACTACGTCGACTGCTTTTTGCAACAATCCATAATCGACTGTACTCGAAAGTGCTTCATCATGAACGTCATTGATCAAATCGACTCGAACGGATACAATAAACGGTTGAGTTTGTTGATGTTCGTAATCAAAGTAACCATGAACGCCTTCTACTCTATACTCATTGAGTCCAACACGAATCGACATGAGCGTCACTCCTCTCGTTCATGAACCCAAATGAGGTGATATCCAAATGTGGTCTTGATGGGTGGTGATACCGTTTTGAGTGGAGTCTGCCAAACAGCTTCTTCAAATTCTTGGACCATGTTTCCCTTTCGGAACCATCCTAAATCACCACCACGTTGAGAGGAAGGGCAAGAGGATTTCTTACGTGCTAGTTTCTCAAAATCTTTGAGTTTACCAATCTTTTCTGAAATTTGTAATGCTTCAGATTTAGAAGCGACAAGAATATGCGAAGCATGAGCACTTGGCTTAACCATAACATGTCCACTCTGCTTTCCTTCTTGAATGCGACGCTTAGGCTTCTACTGGCCAAGCAAGATAGCGCAGATAGGTGCCGTAAGCAATTACTGAAATTCCGAGAGACTCTTCATTGAAGCGAGACATGTCATCTTTGTAGGTATGATATTCCCAAGAACCTGACCCATAGCAGACCAAGGCATTACCTTCCACACTATCTGGTAAATCGTAAACAAATGGGCCGTGGTCAGAGTTGTATGGCATCGTCGTTTCTTTTGTCAATGTTACAGAATATTTGGAAAATACACTTGATTGTTCATCATTTAATTGATCGATGATATCACTAACATGATCGATGTCTTTTGCTGAGTTAGAAAAGAAACGCAGACTATTTCCTCTGTTCGCCATGTCAATATCGACGTGATTCATATCAAGATTGATGTAAAGCCGAAGGTTACGGGCAAGTTCATTTCCGTTAGCGCTAACATATGCTTTACTTCCCCAAAGGCCTTCTTCTTCTCCGCCCCATGTGCAGAATCTGATGGTGTATTCTGGTGTTCCACTTTCGTTTGCGATGATGGCGATTTGTCTCGCCATTTCGAGTACGCTTGCAGTTCCAGATGTGTCATCAACTGCTCCTGGTCCATGGTATACCGTGTCATGGTGGGCTCCTACAATGATCAAATCCTCGCTTTTTCCGTACAATGTACCGCATGGGACACTGACTGAGAGTTCTCCTGCGTTGTCTACGTCACTAAATAATCGGAGAACTGCGCCTTGTTCAGCCAAATCGAGCATCTGATTTCCAGTTTGATTTGATACAGCGATGAAAGGTATGTCCTCAGGAATTGAACCGCTATTACTGCTCTTCATATCATCAACACGAATCGACTTGAAGATAGGGACGCAATCATCTGCTTCAAGTTGACCGCAATTTGTCTGATTGTTAATTCGGAATAATCCGGCTAAGGAGTTTTCAGCCGCTTTGATGTACATGCCTGTGTTTCCATCGATGTTGCCTCCACCTCTGATGATTCCAACTTTGCCAGATGCTGAAGACCAGAGCGAATCATCAGTTCCGTCATCAAGATCAATAAGTTCCATATTTTGTCCAAATTGTATGTCTGCTGAACCAGAATACCCTTGTAAGACAAAATCGCTTCTGTGTTCGAACGTGGTGATTTGTGCTCCAAAGCCAGAGTTGCATGAAGGACCGGTCAATAAATCGAGAGCAGGTATACACATCGCTATTTCTGGTGCGCTGTTGATAGCAAACATGGGAACAGGATATGTGTTGAGTTGAGGTGAGTAGCCCATCTCAGTAAGGTTGTCTAAAATCATCTCAGCCGCTGCCGCTTCTTCAGGACTGCCAGACATTCTTCCCTCCCATTCAGGATGACCAAGAGCTACGAGTTCTTCTGCATACCATCGTGTCTGACTCGCATCGAAATCGATTGGCTCGTAGACCGGTTCGTCTTCACCCAAGCCAATCAATGACGGATTGAATACAACGACGAGGAGTAGGGTTACAACGAACAACGATCCTGTAACTTGTGCAAGATTGAGTGGGCCAACGACCGTTCTTTTCCATGCAGATGTTAGAATCGCATCCTCTTTTGAGGCGAAATACGGGTTTAATCGTTCAATGAGTTCGGCCTTTTTTCCAGATTTGGATAGGCCTCTGGAACCGAGTTCATCTTTGAGTTGATTCACAGTCATTGAATCAAGTGATTCAGCATCGCTCATGATTACTCACGAGCAGGCGAATCTTTTGAAGGCGATGGATTCATGCTCAAAATTCATCGATTTCTTCGCCAGTCCATCTCTTACCGATAGAATGCTTTAGTCCGATTTGATCAAGAATACGAGCAACGACAAAATCAACCATGT
>JAKMFY010000154.1 GCA_022425185.1 Candidatus Poseidoniaceae archaeon
ATGATGGAAATGGTTCGTCTTTCAGTATCCAAGGTATCGCGAAGGATACTTCCGATACAATCCTCAACAATCGAGTCTTGATCACATCAGAAGATGGCGGTTCAGGCGTTCGTGGCCTGGGTATGTCGGGCGTCACAATTTCATCCACACCAGACCCTTCAGTCTCTTGGACTGATCTAATTTATCTTGAAGAGAATACCTACATCGCAACAGGTCTTTTCACCTATCATGATGACAACCCGGCTCAACTTGGCTCAAAAATTGTCTTCGCTCACATCACATGGTCAGGAGGTTCAAGCGCTCCTGAAGTTCGAATATTGGCAGTAATGGACAAAGGAAGCGAAGTACACACTATGGTTTCAATGAAGGATGGTTTCGCAGCAGCGGCCTCAGACCAAGAGGTCTTCATCATCTCCAAGGATTCTATTGAGACCCATGATATCTCAACAACAGCAATGGTCTACGAAGCATGTGAACATCGACTTTGGTTTTTTGGTGAATTAGGAAGTAAATCTATACTGAGAATGGACGTAGAAACAAGCGAACAGACAACAAAAAATTTGCAATATGCTTTACCCCTCCAACCAACGTTTGTTCTCATAGAAGGCGATTCATTGTACATTCATGGCTATGATGAGAAAGGAGAACCAGACCGCCTTTCCTTGGATTTAACTCTTGAGGGATCGATGTCTTCTGGACGAGGTTTCCTCAATTTCCTATTCATCTTCGCAGGTGTCTTGATGATAGGTACACAATTGTACACAATCATCGATCGTTCAATGCTGCAAAAAAAACGTTAGGATAACGTTCGCGGCGAACCTTAATGATGTCTCGTCATTACCCTCTAAATCGGTTAGTGTCTGAGGAGGTGGAATAATGGCAAAAAGAAGCATGATGGACCAATTTCACGAATTGAAGGAAGAAAATCCTGGAACTGTTCTTTTCTTCCGCATGGGTGATTTTTATGAATTGTTTCACCAAGACGCTGAAATCGGTTCTGAAGTCATGGGCTTGGCACTAACATCGAGGGATAAGAATGCTGAAAATCCAATCCCTATGGCTGGTTTTCCATGGCACCAACTCGAAGACAACCTTCGAACAATGTTACGCGCTGGTCACAAGGTCACAGTTGCAGAGCAAGAGCAAGAACTCAGAGAAGGTGCCAAACTGCTTGAACGTGTCGTAACAAGAGTTTACACGCCAGGTTCTCTCTATGAAGAGTCTCTCATCGGAACGGACTCCTCAGCACTACTTTGTGCCCTTTCAGTTGCAACTGATTCTGTCGCAGTTTCAATGATTGATGCCTCAACAGGGCAAGCTTGGGCGACAACACATGAGGGCGATGGACGATGGGCTTCAATTCATGACGAAGTGTTACGCTGGAGCCCGAGTGAACTTGTACTTACTTTGTCAGATTCAAAGCAGGATGAAGTCCTTCATTTGATTTCATTACTTGATTCTATGATTATCAGCCAACATGCAGCTCCTGCAAAACGCTCTCTTGAAAAACTAAAGAGAATGTTATCCGTAAACGATCTAGGGCATCTTGACCTAGATGATTCGCCCTTAGCCCTCCAAGCAACAGCCCTTGCAGCAGATTATCTTGCTACGGTTCATAGACACGATGACATCGCAATTAGTGATGTAGAAATTCAAGAAACTTCGGAGGGTATGGTACTCGATCAAACAACCCTTCGGAACTTGGAGATTACACAAACACTTGCGGGGGAATTCGAGGGTTCTCTTCTTTGGTCAATGAATAAATGCAGAACTGCAATGGGTCGTCGTTGCTTGAAATCTTGGCTTTTACGACCTCTTTCGAATGTCTCGGCGATTGAAGCAAGACATTCAGCAGTATCTTCTCTGATGCGCTCATCTAAACGACTCGATTTGTTGAGAGAATGTCTCAAAGGAATGCTAGATATGGAGCGTTTGTCAACACAATTGAATTATCGACGTTCAAATGCTCGTGATCTTCTTGCAACAGCGAATGCAATCGAACGACTTCCTGCTATCAAACGACTCTGCCTTGAGACTGAAGATGGACTACTCACGCATCTTGTCGAGGACCTGGATGCCCTTACTGATGTCGCTGAAAAGATTCATCGGACCCTCGTTGATGAAGTCCCGTTGAGCCTTAGGGATGGAGGCTTAATCAGAAAAGGAATTCATGAAGAATTAGATCGCTACAGATCAGCCTCTGAACTTGGTCATACTTGGTTTAAAGATCTCGAAACAAGGCTCCGTCAGGAGTTGAGTATTCCGAGTTTGAAAGTAAAGAATAATCGACAGATTGGATGGTTTATTGAAGTGACTGCGACTCATTCCTCAAAAGTTCCTGAGGAATGGAAACGCAAACAGCAAATGACCAATGGGGACCGTTGGGTGACTGATGATTTGCTCGAACAGGACGATTTATTACTCACTGCAGAGAGTAAATCGAAAGCCATCGAGTATGGTTTATTTTGTGAATTGAGAGATGATATTCGAGGTCATGCCAATCATCTTGCCCAGATTGCCTCACGGGTAGCCGCAATCGATGTATTGCAATGTTTTTCAGCAACTGCTCGACAACGCTCATGGGTTAAACCATCCATTGTATCGGGTAAAAAAATGCATCTTGAACAAGCAAGACATCCTGTTCTTGAAGCACAACAAGGGTTTGTTCCAAATGACGCGATGATGGACGAGAAGAGAAGATTTCTTTTGATTACTGGTCCAAATATGGGCGGTAAATCGACTTACTTGAGGACGGTTGCTTTGATATCTATTCTTGCGCAAGCAGGTAGTCTTGTTCCTGCTGAGAAGGCGAAAATTGGACTTGTAGATCGTATTTTCACCAGAGTTGGAGCGAGCGATGATTTGAGAAGAGGACGTTCGACATTCATGATGGAAATGATTGAGGTGGCTCACATTTTACGACGAGCAACACCACAGTCACTGTTATTGTTGGATGAAATTGGAAGAGGAACATCTACCTTTGATGGTTTATCCTTAGCTTGGGCAGTCACAGAAGACGTTTGTAATCGGATTGGAGCCCGCAGTCTTTTTGCAACACATTACCACCAACTTGTTGGATTAGAATCTGAAATTAATGGCTTAGCAAATGTACATGTTCAGGTTGCACAAAAAGATGGCACATTGCATTTCCTCCACACTGTTGCAGATGGTCCATGCGATGAATCTTATGGGATCCAGGTTGCAGCTCTCGCTGGCTTACCACGTCCTGTGGTCGAACGTGCCTCTGATCTACTTGCTTTCCTTGAACAACAAGCCCAAGGAGCAAAAGCTGGTAGAGACGGAGCGCCTCAAACGCGAGAAGCTGGGCAGTCTTCTTTGATGGGATATTTCGCAGCTGCCGCAATGCAGAACACAGAGTCCATGCCTAGTGGCCCTTCACAACTCCAACAATCTGTGCTAGACAAATTGCTTGAGGTCAATCTCGATGATTTGTCTCCGAGAGATGCTTACAAATTGTTGGAAGATCTTCAAAGACAATTGGAGGGATGATTGAATGATCGAACCAAACAGAATTCAACAACTCGATGAGAAGACTATTGGTCACATTTCTGCGGGAGAAGTCGTTGAACGTCCTGCGCAAGTTGTCAAGGAACTGCTTGAAAATTCACTTGATGCAGGATCGAATTCGATTCATGTTATCATTGAAAGAGGTGGCTTCGATAAGATACAGATTGAAGACAACGGAGGTGGAATCCACCAAGATGATCTTGCTCTTTCTCTAGACCGCCATGCAACTTCAAAAATGAAATCTCCAGAAGATCTCAATGAAATTTACACGCTTGGTTTCAGAGGAGAGGCGCTTGCAAGTATAGGAATGGTATCCAAACTCACAGTCGCTTCTCGACCAGATGGTCAAGAAGGCCGTAGCATACAGATGGAAGATGGCAACAAAGGAGATATTGAACCAACAGGAATGGCCAAAGGCACCGTTGTTACAGTCGAACATCTTTTTGAAAATACTCCTGTTCGATTGGGATTTCAACGCAGACCTGCTACAGAACACGCAAGAATTGTAGAAGTTGTTGTTGCTCATGCAATTGCTCATCCTCATGTGGGCTTCAGATGTACCATTGATGGCCGTTCCACTTTGCATTTGCCAAAAGTTGACACTATTGAGGACCGTTTGTATGATGTTTTAGGTGGCCAGTCTTCGTCTCTTCTTTCACTCCAACAACCTGATGATGATGCGAGCGTCCCAGGTGAGGAACGATGGTCAGGTTACATCAGCACTCCCGATATCTCGAGAGGTAAAGGGGATGAGATTCACATTTTGGTGAACGGTAGGCCAGTCGCTTCGACTCCGTTTCATCAAGCAATTCGAAGGGGATACCGTACTCGTTTAATGCAGGGCAGACATCCGGTGACAGTACTCCATCTCGAAGTTCCTGCCAATGAGGTGGATGTGAATGTCCATCCCACCAAGAGAGAGGTGAGACTACGACATTCCTGGCGTGTCCTTGAGCGTCTTGAACGTTCAATCGCCCATACTCTTGCATCCTCTCCCACACAACCCGATCCAAGTGGTGAACTCCAAGGGCTCGAAGGACTATCAAATCAGTCTATAGAAAAGCCAATACAAGAACTTCTTGTACCGAAGGATGGAGAAGAAAAAGTTCAGGATAACCCCTCTCCACCGGCATGGGCGCTCGCCGCAGGAACCCAACTCAATCTTGTTGGAAAAGTTGCTGAAGAATCCGTTGATCAGGATGAGAAATTACGACCACAATCAACAGCAGCATCTGCTCAAAAATCATTGCCAGGAATGGATTCATCGCCTATGGCTCCAGCGCTCTCTAAGGAAGAACGAGCATTGCATAGGCATGCAGGACTAGGGGGAAGTATCCTGCCAAGTCAGGAATCTCCGTTGAAGTTATCTGGAAACGATATTCCAAAGATGGAACCATTATCGCAATTTGCTGATTCATACATCCTTGCTCAAGCGGGAGAGGAACTTCTTCTGATCGACCAACACGCCCTACACGAGCGTATTCGATACGAACGTCTTCGTCATGACCCAACAATCTGGGAGCCACAACCTCGTTTGGTTCCTACACCTATTCAATTCAATTTGACCCAACAAGCACGATTAGAAGCATCAATGGAGAAATTGAATGATCTCGGATTTACTCTTGAACATCAATCTGATGAAGAATGGCATGTTCTACAAGCGCCACGTCTTCTCGACGGAGATGAAATTCAGCCGTTTTTATTCGACCTTTTGCAAGATGTGAGCGAGGATGGAGCTCCTTTGGAAACGATTGAACGAAGAAAAGATCACCTCGCATTCCTCAATGCCTGTCGAGGTGCTGTGAAAGCAAACGATGAATTGAGTATTGCTGAAATGCGTCGTCTACTCGACGATATGCGCCATGTTCCAAATCCATGGGCTTGTGTACATGGTCGGCCTACAGCACTTCGCTTATCTCTGGATTCCCTTGACAAGCACTTCGGCCGGCATGGTTGAAAGCCTATTGAGGAAGTAAGGATCGGCAACTCGATGGAGTCGAGGCCCTTCTATTGTTGCTCCAACTTTAGTTGCCAAAAGAACAGCAGTCATTTGAAGACGGTGATCTCCAAAAGTTTCAATCATTGAGGTTGGTTTCTGAATTGATTGATTTCCAGGAATAGCAATCCCATCATCCTTTATCGTGCAATTTATTCCAAATTGGAAAAGCATCTCTGCAGTTTTTGCAATTCGATTACTTTCCTTAAACATTGCATGGGCTGCACCAGATATTGTGCCTCCCCCAGTCAAGGCGAGAATGGCAGAAAGTGGAGGTAACAGGTCGTTTGCATCGACTAGGTCGATGTCAACAGGTGAATAGGTTCCAGTGGGAATGAGAATATTTTCATTCATTGATAACCCCATCTCAGGTAACATTTCAAGTAACACTTCATGTCCAATCGAATCGTTTTCTTTTGGAAGATTCACTAGAGCAATTTCCTTGTTCATGACAACACAAGCAAGAGCAGTAAAGGCCATCATCGAAGCATCAGGTGGCACTTCCCAATTCCTAGGTGGTGTTGAATTCCACGGCTGAATGATGATTTTGTCTTCATCTTGCTCAATGATTGCACTGCATTCCGCCATTAGGTCCATTGTGAGTTTGGCATGCCTCCTACTCACTGAGTTTGAACTTCTCTGAAGCAAACAAGGTTGTTGAATGCCTTCAGTTGCGAGCAACAAACTCGAATAGGGTTGTGAGGATTTTGACGTATTGACTTTAGTTTCATATTTCTTCCAAGGCCCTTGTAAAAGGACAGGAAGGCGTTCTTGCTCTGTCCCATAGGAGCATTCGACTCCAAGCGATTTCAATGAATCTAACATGTCCTGATGATCTCTGTTTCGTAGACTTGAGTCTCCATCAATCATAATCAAATGATTCGTTCTTGAAGATAATCCCATTAAGAAACGTAACGCAGTTCCAGAATTACCAGCATGCAAAACACTTGGGGGGCGGATAAATCCTGTAACTCCAGTACCTTTAATCGTCAAATTATCTTGAGATTGGGTGATTTTGACGCCAAGTTGTTCAAGACAGCGAGCCATGCTTTCAGGATCTTCTCCGAGAGCCGTTACCCCAGTCAACGTGTGCTCATCCTTGCTCAAAGCGCACAATTCCATCATTCGAATCAAATGGCTCTTTGAAGGGGGAAGTATCCACCCCGTGTCCAAGAGTAGGGTATTCTCTTTGACTTCAAGGGCTTCAATATGGCTTGGACGATGCCCTTTTCCACGATGATTCCACCGCTTTGTCCAACCCTTTGCCATACCTACGCCAACATCTGTTATCAGATGAAGGCTTGCAAACATTCACAATACAATGGCACTAGGGTCAGGCATGGTCCTCAAGGATGTTTTCAAGCGTCCGTTACTCGATTTGAGGATTTCTGTAACCGATCGATGCAACATGAGGTGCAGATACTGCATGCCTCGTGAACATTTTGACAATAACCATGTCTATCTTCCAAAATCGGATATCCTTTCATTTGAAGAGATTGTTCACGTTGTAGAATCACTTCTCCCTTCTGGCCTTAGGAAAGTAAGACTCACTGGAGGTGAGCCTCTGATACGGAAAGACTTGCACAAGCTTATCCAACAACTAAGGGCGCTTTCACCAGAACTTGATATTGCATTGACAACAAATGCTCATCTCCTGTCGAATTCAATCGAACGGCTCAAGCAAGCAGGAATCTCTAGAATAACGGTTTCATTGGATGCTGTTGATGTGGATGTGTATCAAGCAATGGGGGATACAACTTCAACACCTGATGCAATTCTAGAGTCCATCGATAAAACTCTGGAAATGGGTATTCCAGTGAAAGTGAATACTGTCGTCCAAAAAGGTATCAATGAACATCAAATTCTCCCTCTCGTCTCACAAATGAGTTCGAGAAACGTACCTATTCGATTTATTGAATATATGGACGTAGGGACCACAAATTCTTGGAATTTAGACCAGGTTGTTACAGGGAAAGAGATGCGCGGGATGATTGAAGAAGAATTTGGGAGAATTGAATCAATCAAACCAGATCATCCGAGTGATGTAGCAAGAGAATATACGACAAATTCAGGCTCCAGAATTGGTTTTATAGAATCTATTTCAAATCCATTTTGTGGAGATTGTTCAAGGGCAAGACTCTC
>JAKMFY010000054.1 GCA_022425185.1 Candidatus Poseidoniaceae archaeon
AGGTAAGATCATCAACGCCGCTAAAAAGATGGCAAACATTGGAGGTTTCGTATCTGGTGTTGCTCTACTTGACCGACGTCGAGAAGTTCAGAAACTTTCATCCAAGGTTCAGTCAATTGATGATTTACTTGGAGGTGGATTTGAAACACAGGCTCTCGTTGAAGTGTATGGTGCATTCGGTTCAGGGAAAACACAAATTGGTCATCAACTCGCTGTCAACTGTACAATGCCAGTAGAAGATGGAGGGTTCGATGGCGATGTGTTCTACATCGATACAGAAGACACATTCCGTCCTGAGCGAATTACTCAAATGGCACGAGGCCACGGTCTCGACCCTGATCTCGTCCTCAGTAGAATCCACGTTGCTCGAGCATACAACTCAGCTCACCAAATGCTTCTCGCTGAAGAAATTAAGCGAATGAGTAAGGGATTGAACGTGAAGATGATTATTGTTGACTCACTTACAAGTCATTTCAGAGCCGAATATATTGGCCGTGGGATGCTTGCAAACAGACAACAAAAATTGAATCGTCACCTAAAAGATCTCAAGCAACTCGCTGACATAAACAATGCTCTCGTCCTTGTAACAAACCAGGTTCATTCCAAGCCAGATGCTATGTGGGGAGATCCAACCAAGCCTATTGGTGGTCACGTTCTAGCTCACGCATCAACCTTCAGACTTTATCTGCGAAAGGCCAAAGGTGGACGAAGAATTGCCAGATTGGTCGACTCCCCAAATCTTCCAGATGGTGAATGTGTTTACCAGGTCACACAAGAAGGACTCCGCGATTGAAACATGGTTATCAAAACCTCTTCCGGGTATACTCCTGAGGCAATACATTCAAGTTAGCAACAACGAAGATGTCTTCCATGCGCCATTTGATCGAACGTGTGTTAGAACTCTCTGAAGAAGAAGTTGTACCACAATTAACACCCGAACTTGCGGGTCAAGGAACGGATGAAGAACTACGAACACTGCTCGAATCTCTGCAGCCGAGAATTCGTGTCTATGGTGTAGGCGGAGCCGGTTGTAATGCTGTCGGAAGATTAGAATCCGAAGGTCTTTTTGAAAATTCATTCGTGACTGGTTATGCAATCAATACAGATGCTCAAGCATTACTTATGTCCCCTCTAGAAAATAAAATTCTCATTGGGAGAACTGCTAGAGGTAGAGGTGCAGGCGGAGATCCCACAAAAGGCGAAGCAGCTGCATTGGAATCTGAAATGTCTCTTCGAACAATTACAACAGACACTCAACTTGCAATTATCGCTGCGGGAATGGGCGGAGGATCTGGTACAGGCGCAGCAGGCCACATCGCACGACTGGCTAAACAGCAAGGAGCTATGACCATCGCAGTTGTAACCTATCCATTCAACTCAGAAGGTGCAACGCGTCGAGAGAATGCAGAATGGGGTCTTGAGAGACTCCGCGAACATTGTGATACAATTCTAGTCATTCCGAATGAAAAGTTACTCGAGATCGAAGGTGTCAAGGATTTACCTCTTGCTAGTGCATTTAGAGTTGGAGATGAATTATTAGTTCGTTCAATTATCGGAGTTACGGAATTGCTCACTCGTGATGGAATGGTCAACCTTGACTTTGAGGATTTGAAATCGGTCATTCACTCAGGATCGGGTGTTGCAATGATTGGGTTGGGGGCGGGTTCTGGACCCGGAAGGGCTGAAGAAGCAACGCTTGAAGCGCTTCATTCTCCACTTCTCGATCTTGATTTCAGTGATGCAAGAGGCGCACTCATCAATGTGGTAGGTGGGAATAACCTAACTCTGGGTGAGGCTGAACGCTGTGCTCAAATCATTACTGAACGAATTTCGCCACATGCTCGAATTATTTGGGGAACTGCAATTGATGAATCCCTTGATGATGAGATTCGCGTCATGTTGGTGTTAACTGGTGTCAAAAGTGAGCAAATTCATGGCTCATCAGAACGCCGCCAACTCAAAGCTCTGCGTAGCAGTACAATAGAATTCGTGAACTGATCAATCTTTGATGATGATTATAGCTACAACGAATAGCCCTACTAAAGCTATACTTCCAACTGCATAATCCAGTGTGTCCAATGAATCATCAACCTGAGTTGGTTCAATATCACCGACATAAGCAATTCCAGGTATTCGAATAACTGTGCTATTCCATGCATCACCAGAGCTCTGTCCGTTTCCGTTAACTGCATTGGCATTAATTGTTAAATCTGTAAATGTGGTATTGTCGTCGGGACTAACATACGTGAAATTCCATGCTCGAATTTTATTTCCAGCGGTGGTATGCGTCCAACCATCTTCGAGTTTCTGAACGTGTCCAAGAGTTTCATTGAACTCAATATCTCCTGATGAAATATCTATTCTAAATCCCCCGGCCTCTTTCCCCGCAGAGATACTGATTTCAGATGAACGGACTTCAAGAGAAAAATTGTACGAAGTATTCGACTCAAATTGGGAGGGGAGTCCAAAAAGAATGAGTTCTGTTGACGAATCTTGAGAACCGTGACAAATACAACCGCCCCCTGCAATTTCTCCAATTCCTTGTGGAGCAGAACTCGCCCAAGGTACGAAGAATAATACAACCAGAAGGAAAAGTGATTTTTTCATCCTCGGTCCCTCAGGTAACCCACTCAGTGCCCTGTTTTGAACCTTTCATGCAGAGTCCAATAGAAACAACAGTTCAAAAGGGAATGACGTCAAAGTCCCTTTGATAACATGGATTTCAATTCAGACTCAATCACGCCAGACTTCGACGCAGATGACATCAACATCTTCGAAGAGCTTTCCTCAAGCAACTCTTTTTCTCAACCACAAAAGAATCCTCTCCAGCAAATTTTGCTCGATGAAGAAGTAGTAAACGAATCAATAACATTTGACGCTGATGTAATTGCCGATCTATTACAGGTTCTCGCACACCATGCAATCGTCAAGAGTTCAAGTGATCCAACAAATGTCCTCCCTGATGTCGCAAACGATGTTGATATCAACTCAGCCAGAGTCACGTCCCAAGAAGATGAATTCAGATTGTCTCTCCTTGTTGAACTTCAAGACGACAAAAAAATCCGCCCTTGTGTGAGAGTTCGCCAAGAAAACGGATCTCTGAATATAGTCGAAGAAGAAGAAAAGGTGCCAAAACAATGGCTACCGCTCTACAAAATGCTTCACCAAGCGCTCAGTAGCGCAATTGATTCACTTAAAGCAACAGCACAAATCGCATAACTAGTGGAGAACTAGATCCCAAGTGATATCGACTTTATCGTTGATTGTGTTTGACACCGAACAATACTTTTCGTGAGACTTCTCAATTGTCCTGCGTACAAGTTTTTCTGGAACGTCTCCCTCAACGTTGTAAACGAAGTGCATCTTTGTGAAAGAACGGGGTTGTTCCTCTCTTCGTTCTGAATCCATATCGATCCAAACTCTTCCAAACTCACGGTTTTTTAGGCCTTTTACAACATCAACAATTGAGCATGCAGCAACCATTTGAAGAAGAATTTGAACTGGATTAGGACCATCTTCCCAATCCACATCAATGGCTTGTTTGTGTTCATTTTCGCATCTTAGTTTAGTGCCTCCGGCCCAATACACGCTGCCTCTCATAGAAACTATCGCGTCGGTTGGTTCTTGAAGTGGTTATTGGTGGGACGTTATGAGAACTATGAGCGGAACACCTATTGTCATGAAAGATGGTAAACTACACATCCCTGACCAACCAATTATTCACTACATCGAAGGAGACGGAATTGGGGTTGACATTACACCTGTGATGAAAGCAGTTGTGGATGCTTCAATCAACAAAGCATACAATGGTACACGATCCATTGCATGGAACGAAGTTCTTGCTGGTGAAAAGGCATTCAATGCAACTGGAGAATGGTTGCCAGAAGCAACTCTTGATGCTATGCGAACTGGTTTGGTTTCGATTAAAGGACCTCTAACAACGCCTGTTGGCGGAGGTATTCGCTCACTCAATGTCGCTCTTCGACAGAAGCTCGATTTGTTTGCTTGTGTACGCCCAGTTCGCTGGTATGATGGAACACCATCACCTGTAAAATCACCTGGTGACGTTGATATGATCATCTTCCGTGAAAACAGCGAAGATGTCTACGCAGGAATCGAATGGGAGGCTGGCTCTAAGGGCGTCAAGAAACTCATTGACTTCCTCACAAACGAAATGGGCGTCGATAAAATCCGATTTCCAAATACCTCGGGCATTGGGATTAAACCAATCAGTCAAGAAGGTACGAACCGTATCGTTCGTGCTGCATTCCAATATGCAATAGACAACGACAAAGACAGCGTTACACTTGTTCACAAAGGAAACATCATGAAATTCACAGAAGGTGGTTTCAGAGATTGGGGATACCAATTGGCAAAGGAAGAATTTGGAGCAGTAGAACTCGATGGTGGTCCATGGTGCTCAATGACGAATCCAGTTACGGGAAACGTCATCACAATCAAGGACGTTATCGCTGATGCAATGCTCCAACAAATCATTACCAGACCTGCTGAATATGGAGTTCTCGCTACTATGAACCTCAATGGAGATTACATTTCAGACGCTCTGGCTGCTCAAGTCGGAGGTATTGGAATCGCTCCTGGTGCAAACATCAATTACGATACTGGAATCTCAATCTTTGAAGCAACCCACGGAACTGCGCCAAAGTATGCTGGCCAAAACAAAGTCAACCCCGGCTCTCTTATTCTTTCGGCAGAAATGATGCTACGTCATATGGGATGGACTGAGGCTGCAAATCTTATTGTCAAAGGAATGGAAGGCGCAATCAGTGCCAAGACTGTAACTTATGACTTTGAAAGACTCATGGACGATGCAACGTTGATGTCCTGTTCTGCGTTTGGTGACGCTCTCATCACACACATGTGAAGTTGAAGCAGATGGATGAAGTTCGTAGACAACTACGTTCCTTTTCAGATGCAGCTGAAACTGAAGGTAAATTCCTTGATTGGTTTGAACGATTATATGACCATGCAGATGGCAATCAAGTCTGGATTCCTTGGTCAAAAGGGCAGCCTCATCCACTGCTTGTGGATTGGATGACAAGTGCAGATTTATCACCTGGAAATGCTCTCGTGGTCGGTTGTGGTCTTGGTGAAGATGCAATATATCTAGCAGAATTAGGATGGAATGTAACGGCGTTTGACATCGCCCCAACTGCTGTCCAGTGGGCATCTGAGCGTTATCCTCATGATCGAATTGATTGGGTTGTAGGCGATCTTTTACATCCAAAAAAAGGATGGGAAAAAGCGTTTGATTTTGTTCTCGAAGTACATATCCTTCAAGCCATACCTGAACGATTTAGAATTCCAGCGTCAAGAA
>JAKMFY010000157.1 GCA_022425185.1 Candidatus Poseidoniaceae archaeon
ATGAACGAAGTTCATCTTTGGTGCTCGTGCCGGGATTCGAACCCGGGTCGGCGGGATGAAAACCCACTATGATGGACCTGGCTACACCACACGAGCCGATGTTCTGCCGACCAATCTCTTATTCATAACCGTTGGCCATGTGAGGCTTAGGCAAGTGTGCCATTTTGGAAGTCGAGTACCGCTTGGTGTATCTCTTCTCGAGTGTTCATTACAAACGGGCCATAGCGAGCGATTGGCTCATTCAATTCAGGGCCTCCCATTAGAAGGAATTCTGCCCCCTTATCACCGGTTTTGAAGTCTATTTTATCCCCCTGTGTCAAGAGACCAAGTTGGCCATCTTCGACTGTTTTTCCTTCGATTGAAAGAGCCCCTCCAAAGACATATGTCATCACGTTTAGATCCGGTTGAATCGGATGCGAAAATGAACTATTTGGCTCCATTTTTACGTGAATGAGTTGAATCGGAATAACCGTATCAATGACAGCTGATGCACCCAAGGCATCGCCAGCAATGACCACAGCGTTCACTTTCCCATCTTCACTGATGGCTTTTGGAATCTGAATTGCAGGAATATCTTGGTACCTCGGCTGCATCATTTTGTGTTCTGATGGCAAATTTACCCATATTTGGAATCCATGTGTGAGACCCCCAGTTTCGTAGAAGTCATCTTGAGGTAATTCAGAATGAATCACGCCTCGTCCAGCAGTCATCCATTGAACATCTCCTGGATTGATTTCGCCTCGATTGCCTGCACTATCGGCATGTTGCATAGCACCCTCAAGCAGATAAGTCACAGTTTCAAAACCGCGATGTGGATGATCTGGTGCTCCAATCGCTTCTCTGGGACCCCACTCGACAGGACCCATTTCATCCAAGAGTAAGAACGGACTCATCAGAGACCCCATTGCAGCTGGCCTTCGTACAGGAAAGCCTCCACCTTCGAGTGTTCGGTGTGTTGGTGCTGTCATTCGTACCGTTCTGTTTGTCATTGTATCACCCGATTCACGAGATCGTCCATTGTAGATTGAGAAAAAGTCTTGGTTTTGTTCAAGGTCATTGAACGTCCAATTACATTGCTCCCGAGGTGTGAGAACTGTTGCCGCATAGCTATCAGACAATGTGCTCCCCCACCACCACTGTGCGTGGCAAGTAGAACCGTCTTGTTGTTGAAGAGGAATCTAAAGTCATCGCATTGAACTGACAACCAAGCAATCGAATTATTGAGGCATGGAGGTACAAGTCCGTTGTATTCAGGCGCACATACGACAAATGCAGAAGCACTAATCATCAAATCTGAGAGCAATCCTGTGTCAGGAGATAAATTTGGATCGTTTTCTAATTCTGGCGTATAGACCGGCCAATCGAGTGTTGTGAGATCTACAATTTCTGAATCAACATTTTTGGATTCAAAAGCCTCTTTGAATCGATTTGCAAGAATGAGGTTTTTCCCTGAAGATGCTGCAAGAATAACGACATTGGCAACCATATGTAGACTAAGAGACCTCGATATATCAAGCGTTGGTATTTACCACGAGACCATCACTTTATGAAGGAAGGTTAAGAGAGCAAAGTATGTTTGTAGAACTATTGGAGAAGCACCAAGGACAATTCCTCATATTCTCAGGGAAGTTCTGCGGTTACTGTACAGCAGCAAAACGATTTCTCGATCAGAAGAAACTCCCGTACACTGAAATCTCCTTTGATACTGAACCATCGCAATTGAGAGAAGAAGTTGTTGAAGCAACCCATCACCGAACTGTTCCCGTTATCTTTGATTTACGAACCGATGAACGAATCTTCATTGGCGGTTTTGATGAATTGAATAAGTATCCATTGTGATTAAACAAGATTCTCAAGCCAGTTCTTCAGCATCTCATGATGCTCGGTGGGAATCATGTGCCCTTTCCGATGCTCTACGAGTTCAACAGGCCAACCTGCGCCTTCGAACAAATGGGCGACTGCCCATCCGTCTTCAATCGGAACACGAATATCTCGAATACCATGCATCCAGAACATGTGTTTGGCATCTAATTCTTCGAGGCGCAAACGTAATTCCATAGGTCGAACAAGGCGAGTTCCCAATGCGACAAGCCCGATAATACGATCAGCAAGAGGCAATTGCAACATCTCTTGTGCCATGGCTCCACCTTGAGAGAATCCACCTACAACAAGTGGCCCAAGAGGTGCTTCTTCAGAAATAAGTTTCTCAAGTTGAGATAATGATGAATCAACATCCATCAACTCCCTCCTGGAAAGTTGTAATCGTCGTGTAACATCTGGGTCTTCATCTTCGTATCTCCACCACGTGTTACCACGTGTCGGATGAGAGAACCGTGCATCAGGCACGAGTAGAGTCCAACCTTCAGGGAGAATCTTCTCTGCAAATGGTCGCATCATTTCAGCAGTACCTGTCATACCATGCATCATGACAAGCGTCGGCAAGAAAACACCTCAGAGAGTCCACTGGAACACAAGTGCTCCAGCAACACGGAGATGAATGTAAGAGGAAGGACCTCGTACAGTAACAGTCAGTGAATATTCACCAGAGTTGGAAGGAATTGTACCAATTGCACCTTTTTCAGTCGCTCCGGAACCCCAAGCGCGGGTGAGAGGAGATGCTCCTGCATGGTCTTTCATCGTCAAGGAACCTGAAGCAGGCCCATTCGATGCAATCTCGACATCAAGGTACCAAACAAGTGTATTCCAGTCTCCTTCTGAAGGATGACCTGAGTCAAGGAATGTGTCGTAGATTTCTTGATCATTTTCTTCATACATGCGGTCGATAAGATCTCTTGCACGATAGAAGAACACATCACCTTCATAATTTGAACGAGCGATGTTGAGATCCATACGTAGTTGTATGACGCCTTCGGAATCTCGCCATACGAAACGCTCCAAGAAGCCCTTACTTCCACTAAATGTGTAGTCTATCTCGTGACCTTCAGCAGACTCTGCACTAACACGAACGTTACCATTTGTTATCGAATCTGTTGTAGCAGTCCATTCTTGACCGAATAATGTGAACGTCCATTGTTGTCCTATCAACCATGGGAATGCAAAGACTTGTTGTGGCTCTCCGTTTTCGTACACGGAGAGGCCATCAGTGGTCATACGGCCAAGGAATGGATTGTGATTGATGACCGCGTGGCGTTGAGCTTCTCGCTCTGAAGAAATGCCAAGTTGGTAATTTCCTTCATCAGAATCAATTTCAGCCACGACGAGACGTGCGCTGTCCTCTCCAAACTGAGGTGTTATGAAGGTGTAGAGCCAATTGTCTCCAATTTCCCAAACCGGTAATTGCTTCTGATCTTCGGTTGTAGTATCCGCTTCATCAGCCGAACCAGAATCACTTACACATCCAGCAAGAACACTTGTACATAGGAGAAGTAGCACCAGAAAAGGTGCCTTGAGCCTTCCAGTCATGAAACGCCGTAGAGACGCTTCCTCAAGAGTCTAACGCTTTGATGAGAATCAAAGAAGTCCTGTCTCAGTGAGTTTACCAGTTCCAGCCATAACAACTGCAACGATGGACATCAACTTGATGAGGATATTCAATGATGGTCCAGATGTGTCCTTGAATGGATCTCCAACTGTGTCGCCGATAACTGCTGCATCGTGAGCAGCATCGCCTTTCTTAGCACCGTCAATGTGGCCTTGTTCGATTGCTTTCTTTGCGTTGTCCCAAGCTCCACCAGCGTTTGCCATGAAGAGCGCCATTAGAACACCTGTAACCAGAGAACCTGCGAGAAGACCGCCAAGAGCGTTCCAACCAAGCGTGTATCCTACGATGACTGGAGCTACAATTGCTACTACACCAGGTCCGACCATTTCACGGAGCGCTGCCTTAGTAGAGATATCAACACAAGTTTGTGAGTCTGGCTTGACACCTTCTTTTCCTTCGAGAAGTCCAGGGATTTCCTTGAATTGGCGTCGAATTTCGACAACCATGTCACCTGCAGCCTTTCCGACTGAAGTCATTGTCATAGCAGCGACTACAAACGGAAGTCCACCACCAATCAGAAGACCGATAACAACCATTGGTTCAGTGAGTTGAAGGTTCAGTAAGGAAAGACCTGTGACTTCATCGGTTCCTATTGCTGCAGTATATGCTGCAAACAGTGCAAGAGCAGTCAATGCAGCAGATCCGATTGCAAATCCTTTGCCGACTGCGGCGGTTGTGTTTCCGATTGAATCGAGTTCGTCAGTGATTGCACGAACATCGTCTCCAAGACCGCTCATCTCTGCTATTCCACCTGCGTTGTCTGCAACTGGACCGTATGCGTCAACAGTCATTGTAACACCGACTGTTCCAAGCATACCCATTGCAGCCATTGCAATACAATACAATCCATATGTTTCGCCACCGAATTCATTAGCACCAAGAATTCCGATTGAAATCAAAACGACTGGAATGAATGTGGACATCATACCCACGGACAATCCTGCAATTGCGTTTGTAGCAGGTCCCGTCTTGGACATTTCACCAATGTGAGGGATTGCTTTTGTCTTGATTCCAAAGACTGGTTCAATTCCAGTATAGTATTCGGTAACAAGTCCAATGAGGATTCCAATTACGCTTCCGAGAACAACGGAGTGCATGATTCCGTATTCGACGTTGATGAGGTCTTGTTGGATAGCGAGATAACCGCCTGCCCAGAACAAAGCCGCTGCGATGAATGTGGTGTTTCGCAATGCTGCTGCTGGGTCTTTCCCATTCTTGAGGAAGGACATCGAGAAAACACCGATGATGGAGGCGGTGTATCCGATGAATCCGAGAAGGATTGGAAGAAGTACATAGTCCTCAGCGGTGCCAACTGCAAAATCATTTGCAATAATCATTGCAGCGATGATTGAGCCAACGAAAGATTCGAAGATATCAGCGCCCATTCCAGCGACGTCGCCAACGTTGTCTCCGACGTTGTCAGCGATTACACCAGGGTTACGAGGATCGTCTTCAGGAATACCTGCTTCGACCTTGCCCACAAGGTCAGCACCGACGTCAGCAGCCTTGGTGTAAATACCGCCACCAACACGAGCGAAGAGAGCAATGGAAGAAGCACCCATACCAAATCCTGCAGCAGCGCTGACTGGATTCATTGCACCGTCTGTAGTTTCTCCTGCACTAAGCCAGAATGCGATAAGCGAGATACCGAGAAGCCCTAGTCCACCGACTGATAGACCCATGACGGCTCCTCCGTTGTATGATACTGCAAGCGCACCTGCTTGACCATCGTTCTTAGCAGCCATAGCAGTTCGACCATTTGCGGATGTTGCTGCACGCATTCCGGAGAATCCTGCAAGAACGGAAGCAATTGCACCCGCGAAGAATGCAATTGCTGTATCAAGGTCATTTAGCCATGCAAGGACTGCACCGACAACAATAACGAATATTGAGAGAACCTTGTATTCTGCGAAAAGGAACGCCATAGCTCCCTTTTGAATTTCATCAGTAATATCGGCAACGACTTCGTTGTCAATTTTTACTTTGTTTACTTGCTGATATAGTACAAACGCAATCACAAGTCCGACAAGACCTGCACCTGCGGCAATCATTGGTATATTTTCCATCATTTAGAACACCTGTAACTGCGGCCACCAAAGAATCCTTCATAAGTGGTTCCCTCTCTATACAGTCTCAAAATGCATGTTTCAGGGGGTTAATCTATATCCGGAGAAGAAGAGTGGATACCAATCGTTGAAAGAGGGGGAATGCTTGGCATGATGTATGGGCATTACAGCAGATGAGGTTCTTGCAGAAATTGGACCTGTGCAAGAAGTCCTTGATG
>JAKMFY010000072.1 GCA_022425185.1 Candidatus Poseidoniaceae archaeon
GGTCATTTCTATGGTGTTTTGGACGACAACATTAACGCTATTGATTTGGCCATACGTGAAATGGCGTTTCGAGAAGGGTTGCGATGGAGGCTTGTGTTTTTCAGATGAGATTCTTGGTTTTTCTTCGACCTACATTGGCCTGATGTCAATTGGCTTGTTGGTTCTCCTTACAGTCCTCTTGATCGGATACATCTACGATGTTGGACTGGGTCTATGGAAAGAGCACCTGACCATTTCTACAGAACGAAACCCTTTCGGCGTTTACTTAATTTCTCCACCGATGGGCCTTATTCTTGCTCAAACCAATATGTTGCTCAAGCATCTTGCTTCCGATGATGAGGAGGTACAGCGCCACGTAGCGTTTGTTGAGCGATGGCTTGAATGGAATGCGGATGAAGAAATCTGGGCCCGTGCAATGGATGCTTGGAGAAATTCGATGGGTGATGAAGATCCACATCTTCCTTTCCTTAGCGAAAAAATGCAGGCTGAACTTGTTGAACGCTCCTCTTCCCTGCCGAAGGAATAAAACCTAAATTTTAGGCTTGAATTCTCCACAGGATTGAAAAAGGATTGGTCATAGCGTAATCTGCTGAATCACATTCACTTGGTTGGTTATTTTTAACAAACCGTTGTACTGCGTCCCCTTTTTGGGATTAATGCGTAGACTGTGAGGAAGCCGATAGGAGGATTCAAAATGGGTCGAAGAAACAACTCAGGAAATAAACAAGGAAAAGCAATGAAGTATTTGATTAAGGCTGACATTAAGGTCAATGGTACCGTTCAGCGAAAAGACATCATTGGGGCAATCATGGGACAAACCGAAGGTTTGCTCGGTGATGAGCTCGAACTCAGAAAACTACAGCGTACTGCTCGTGTTGGACACGTTGACGTTGAAATGGAAACAAAAGGTGGAAAGGTGCACGGGATGATTCTCATCCCAAGTAGTATGGACAATGTCGAAACAGCCATTATTGGTTCGGCATTGGAAACAATCGATCGTATTGGGCCATGTCAAGCAAAAATCAGCGTTCTCGAAATATCGGACGTTCGTGCTACTAAGCGGACTGCTGTTGTCGACCGTGCAAAGGAGTTGTTGCTCCAGTTGGTCAATTCTGGGGAAGCAGCAAGTAAAACAGTTGTCGAAGAAGTGCGGTCCGTCTTGACGGTTGGAACAGCCACGAATTTCCACGGACTAACATGTGGGCCAAACGTCCAAAGTTCTGATTCGTTAATTATCGTCGAAGGACGAAACGATGTCATCAACCTGCTTAATTGCGGTGTTAAAAATGCAATTAGTGCAGATGGTGCTGGAAACATCAAGCAAGAATTGATTGATCTCGCCAATGCAAAACAATCCGTTACGCTAGCTATCGATGGAGATCGTGGTGGCGAAATGTTGTTCCGACAACTTCACGCAATTCTCAAGGTTGATTTCGTTGCACAAGCACCTGTTGGCCAAGAATGGGAACTTTTGCCTCAGAAAACCATCACCAAGTCTCTTTCCATGAAGGTGGATGCTGCAAAGTTTGCAAAGACAATGCAGGCACAAGACAAGGAAGATGAAGAAAAACATGGTGGAAGTAATGACGAGTGGGTTGAAGAAATGCCAGAAGTCTTTGAGTCCGAAATTGCTCCTGCTGAAATCCAGGAGATGTTCGATCATCAAGACAGTCTTGGTAAAAATAAGGCGATGTTCATTCTTGCTGACGGTTCGGTTAGTGAGGAAATGGGTGCTGCAGCTATTGCAAAATCTGCTGCTGGTACTGAGGGTGTTCAAGTTCTCATCATCAACGGTCCAATCAACGACCGAATTCAAGAGATTGCTTCCGAGGCCTCTATTGGCACCGTAGTTGGAACTAAGCCAGGAAAAGGTTTTGATTCCAAGAGTGGTGCAAAATCTTGGTTCTCTGAAACCCATCGTTGAACTCCGTTACGTTCATTTCATTGTTCAGGTAAGGTGGACACATGGAAGATGACACGTCCCCCTCGTCCGATGTTGAAGAGGATGAGATCGAAGAAGTGGTTGAGGAGATTGAAAGTAAACCTCGTGAACTGATGGATGTTCACGTATTACCGATTCGAGCAAAGCCCTTGTTTCACAACAATGAAGAGGATGTTGAGGAATTCCCTCTCTCAGAATCAAAAGATGGGTTGTCATCAACATCAATTGTTGTTGGGGATGGTGTTTTTCGAATTGTAAAAACCACGTTGCACAAGGATGGAATTCCTCGTGTTGATGTCCAACTTGTCATGGATGCTGAATTAACCAGCTTCCAACATGTCATCGAAAAGCCAGCACCAGTTGAACTAGGCATATCTGCAGGTTTTGGAGTTGCAGGAATCATTCTTATGATGATACAGGAGGTGCGGGGGCATGAAGCTGTGAGTACAACTCGTTAACGGCCGAAACGTCGAGTTGGCCCATCTTGATGTAATCTGCCATTGCAGGACCAACCAATGCCATACTCGCCCTGAAACCAGGAACAAAAGACCCCATCGTAGTTAGTTCAATTTCATGTGAATTTCCACATGATGAAAACATAAGTCGATGGGTTTCCAGTTTTGTAGGTAGGAATTTCAATCCAATCAAGAACATTGACAACCCGAGAATAATTGGTGTAAGCCCCTGTATCATCATAAGAATGATTCCTGCAACTCCAAAACCTGCAGATATGCCTAGTTCAACTGGTGCTGGCTTTTCGATGACATGTTGGAAGCTGGTTAATTC
>JAKMFY010000077.1 GCA_022425185.1 Candidatus Poseidoniaceae archaeon
ACCTAAGCGCCCTGCTGCGAACGACATGGATATGGATGAGGATGGAAATCTCGTTGGTGTCTTTGGGTGATACTGAATGCAACTGCTGAAGCAAAGCGAGCAACATTGGAAACTTCGGATTGACTCTGAAGATGATTTATGGGTGTTAGCAAGGTTTTCAATTTCAGGTAGAAGCCTTGCAATGCTTGGCGAACGCAGAGATACAACGACTGCAGAATCTGGAGACCGGGCTAAGGCTGCTGAGCGAAAAAAGATGTGGATTCAACTAAGAATTATCACAACAGAATACAAGACTTACTCCAATATTTTACGAGTCCATGGTACAATTGAACAGGCACCAATAGATGTAGGATCCCACCATACTCATCTTATCGAAGTTGGAGACGAAATCGAACTTCATTCATTGAGTGGCTTTCCTGAATATGACAGATTGCTGCTTGAGGAAACAATGACTTCGGATAAGAAGAGTAATGTTTCGATTATCGTTGTTGAAAATGATGAAATCATTCTTTTTGAAGTTACACGGCGAGGACTACGAGAAGGGGCCACGTGGACAATGCGTGGTGGAGGAAAGCGTGGAGACATTCGAACCAGTGAATCCGTCGCAAAGTCCTTTCAACAACAAGTCGCAAAGGAAATTCTCTCTGCTACTTCAACGACAAAGCCAATGATTCTATGTGGACCTGGTCATGCGAGAGAACGACTGCGAAATGTGATTCTGAGTATAGATTCACAACGCACAATACGTCTTGTATCTACGTCCATGGCAGGTCGTTCAGGAGCGAATGAAATAATTCGTGATGGCCTAGCCGATGAATTACTCTCACAGCATGCGATTAGTAAAGAAATTAAATTGCTCGAGGAAGTTTGGCTTCGTTTGAGTAAAAATGGAGCTGTGGCTTATGGTGAAAAGGAATTGTCAAGGGCTATGAAGGAAGGAGCAATCCAAACATTACTGGTTTCAGCAGACACACTTCGAAATCCAGAAGCTACGATTGATGGCCAACCTGTCTCTTCTTGGGTTGAAGCAATTAGTGAGATCGGAGCGGAACTGGTTCAATGTTCATCCGATCATGACTCAGGGGAACAACTCAACAACATGGGCGGTATCATCGCTTTGTTACGATATAAGATGGTGTAAACATGAAAATTTTATATTTTTCAGAGTTGGGAACAAACCTTCGTGAAGAAATGAGTGGAGCCCGTTGGCTACTTATGTCGAGTAGAGAATTACAATCTGCAACTGGAGCATTAATGTTTGCAGAATTAGATGGAATCCTTATCGGAGTCGACCATAGAGGAGAGGAAATCACTTCAGGTCTGTGGCAACGTGCAGTTCATTTGATGCTCGTATCAGAACAAATTGACGCAGATGAATTTGCCAAAAAAAGTGGCATAACCAAAGTAATCGCTGACGATGTTGGTACTCTTGAAGATTACACCTGGTAATGGGTCCGGAGGGAATTGAACCCTCGATCTTCGCCTTGTAAGGGCGACGTCATAAACCCCTAGACCACAGACCCAGCCTTCCGTGGACAGAGATGTATTTGAAACAAGAGGTATCCAATAACCTCAAATTAGATGCCCAACCGCGATTAGACAATGGACGAGGAAGCGCAAGCGACCGCAGCAAGGCTAGTCCGCCGACTCAAAGGCGGCTACACCGTTACAATTGCGGAATCCTGTACAGGTGGTTTACTTGCAAGTACCCTCACCGATATCGCGGGTGCAAGTGCTTGGTTCAACCAGTCATGGGTCACGTATTCATACGAAGCAAAAATTCAGGAATTGAATGTGAGTCGGGAATTGCTCGAGAAAAAAGGTGCAGTTTCAGCAGAAGTCGCAATTCAAATGGCTCAAGGAGCATTAGCTCGTGCCGATGCTGATATTGCAATATCAATAACAGGAATCGCAGGTCCGGGAAATGATGGTACTTCAAAGAAGGTCGGATACGTCTATGTTGGTATTGCTTCCAAAACGTGGGCAATTGCTGAAGCAACTCAAATCGGTGGAAACCGTCAAGAAAATAAGGAGGGTTTTGTTCACTTCGCTTTGCTTACCGCTATCAGACACTGGGATCAAGCAATGGAATTAGCAGAAACAAACAGATTGAAAGTTCTAGAAC
>JAKMFY010000108.1 GCA_022425185.1 Candidatus Poseidoniaceae archaeon
TCCAAGCATCTCGAAGGGCAAAGCCAGAGGAAGCACATGCATTTTCTACTCGTCGAACACTTACTCCGTCCATGCCGGAATGCTCGGTTAGGAGGGCTGCTGTATTGCCGAGTTGTGATCCTCCAAATGCGATGCTGCCGATAAACGCTTCATCGACCATACTTGGTAAACAATCGTTATCAACGCTGGAAAAAGCCTTCTCGATAGCCTCTGACCACATACCCTTGAGTCCCAATGGATGGTTGCCAAATTTTGTTTGACCAGCACCTACCATTGCTACATCGACCATGACGTTGCGAGTTCAAACTAGCATTTGATTGAGTCGGTTCAATCACCCGCAGGGTTCATGAATGAAAGGCGATAGGCCGTAACTATGCTGCGCCAATGTAAGAAGCACGGCCACTTTAGTGGTACGAACTGTCCCGTCTGTAATGAAGAAGGAAAATTCATCATGAGTGATCGAGAATCGGGGAGCCTCGGCCGTATGCTTGCTCTCGTTTTGAGACATGCTCCAGAGAAGTTTAACGTAGAAATGGACATCAATGGATGGGTTAGTACTCGTGAACTAGCGGATTCAATTTCTGGACAACGTCGTCATTATCACTGGCTTCGTGGATGGCACTTCGAAGCCATCGCTAATGCTGATGAAAAAGGACGTTATCAAGTCGAAGGTGAAATGATTCGAGCAACATATGGTCATTCCATTGAAATTGAACTTGATTTACCAACTGATGATATTCCAGAGGCACTATACTGGCCTTGTGAACCAACTGAAGCAGAAGCTATCGTGCAATTGGGTATTACATCAGGAAACAGAAATCACATTCACTTGTCCAAGACCATTGTTAACGCCATGGAAGCAGGACATGTCAGAATCAGTCGCCCGACAATTATCGAAGTTGATACAGTTCGAGCTGTTGCAGATGGCCACACGATTTACCGTGCTGGAACAACGGTCTACTTGACCGATGAAGTACCTCCTGAATATCTGTATAAAGTCGGTGAAGACGATCCAATGATCGTTGAAACTGTTTCTCGCTGGGAACAAGAAGAAGAAGAGTGATCACTTCTTTGCGCCACATGATGGGCAGAAATCGAGATCACTTTCGAGCAGTTTCCCGCAACTTTCACACACGTGGACGCCAAGGAGAATTGACTGACTCTTTGTTGCAGGCGGTGCTGGATGGTCTGCTTGGATTTTAGGATCAACAAGCATCATTGGATTGACACCTTGACTTTGTAATTCTCGATATCTGTTGGCGAAAATAATGGCTTCCTGAATGGCTACTTCAAGTTGGAAAAGTCGTTCATCGCGTTCTTTTTTGTCTGCGATATCAGATGCAGAATCAACTTCTGCTTGCAGGTGTCGAAGGAAGGCATCGAGTTTTGGCTCATCATCGCTCATGGTCTTCTCAGCGAGAGCAGCCTATTGAATCCTGTGTTTTTGTAGGCATCCTCATGTGGTATTGATGCCTGCAAGATTCATGGGGAGAAGAATGGTGGTCAAATTTGGTGGCGCTCTCATCACCAAAAAGGATGAACAGTCCGTTGCTCATCTAGAGATCATCAGAAATCTCTGTTCTACTGTAAAAGAAATTACAGAAGAAGGAATTCAGGTCATTATCGTTCATGGAGCAGGATCATTTGGTCATCTAAAAGCTAAGCAATGGAGATTGAATGAAGGATATCTCCCAGAATTCAAACTCTCAGACGGCGCTTGTTCATCTCAAAGAGAAGCAGTTGTTGATGTCAGAAAAGATATGTTAATGCTTAACGGGATCGTAGTTTCCGAACTAAGAAAAGTAGGTCTCAATGCAATATCACATCCCCCACATGAATGGGCATCCAATTTAGGACCGCAATTCACAGGTGATTTGGTCCGTTTTCAATCAGATGATGTTGGAACCATCCATGTGACCTTTGGGGATGTTGTCAATGTAGATGGCGAAACCCAATTTGGTATTCTTTCTGGTGATGATATCGTTGCAAGACTTTCAATGGAATTACCGGGAGTTGAATCCCTTGTCTTTGCTATGGGTGGTGTTGATGGTCTGCTCAAAGTACCCCCACACCTCGCCACCGACGAGGATTTGATTGAAAGATGGTCGCCAGAAGTGTCCTATGAAGGTCTCCATCAAGCAGATATTGATGTCACTGGTGGTATTGGCTTGAAGATAAATCGAGGCCATATGGTTGCAAAGAGTGGCGTAAACGTTCATTTAATCAATGGAGAATATCCAGAACGCATACTCAAATTAATCCGAAATCAAGATTGGAGAGGTACGACAATTTTAGGATGAGGTGATACGATGGAATTTGCAATTTATTCAATCGGAATCATCCTAGGATTTGCAGTTATTCGCTGGCTTACAGAGAATATAAAATTCCACATTCGAAATAACTTCGTTTGGGTTCACCATTGGATCATCGCATTCGTAGCTATGATCCCATTGTTCTTTTTCGAACTTGATTATCCTATTTTATGGGGCATTCTTACGGGTGTGGCTCTTGAAGGACTCGGCCGTAAAAATTGGTCAATTCGTAGGAATTAGGTATCTATTCCTTCCCAAGATAGGCGAACTGTCTATGTATTGGGTGCTAGAAGACAGGTTGGGGCTCATATGTCGAACTATGCATCAGGAGATGTTCCAGAAGCTGCTATTGATGAGCAGGCTGCTGGTTTGATGGCATCATCGACTATTGATGAGACCCAAGCAACAATGATGGCGGAAGCCGTCTTACAAGTTGATGAAAATGATATCGTTATAGGCCCCATCAGTAAGGCCGATAGTCACTATGGCTCGGGTTCTTTACACCGCGCGTTCAGTGTACTTTTGTTCGATATGGACAACAGATTACTTCTGCAACAACGTGCACATGACAAAATCACGTTTCCTAGTGTGTGGGCAAATTCTTGCTGTTCCCATCCACTTGCAAGTGCAGAAGAGATGAATGAGGAGAATGCGATGGGTGTAAAGATTGCAGCAATTCGTAAACTCGAACAAGAATTAGGAATCGATCCGAATTCAGTCCCTATAGAAAATTTCCATTTCATAACGAAAATGAAGTATAGCGCTCGAATGAATGCGGAATGGATTGAACGTGAAATCGATCACATCCTTATGATTCAGGCCGATGTCAAAGTTCATCCAAATCCAAATGAGGTTGCCGAAGTTCGTTGGGTTGACGAGAAAGAACTCGAACAAATGCTTGTAACAGAAGATTCGGATGATATTGTCGCTCCTTGGTTCCGCTGTATTGCTGCAAGGGTAATGACTGAAGATTGGTGGGAAGCTATTGGGGATGCAGATTCGTGTGCATCTCTACGTGACGATTTGATTCATGATATGGGTGATGTAACACACATGCTACCTGGGGCCATTGGTGCAGATTTAGCGACGAGTTTGAAGGAAGTACGTCCATTTATCGAGCGCCGTATCGTTGAGAGTTTGCAAGCATCACGTCACGATCGACTTGCAGCAGCAATGCTCCACTTGATTGAAGGTGGTGGCAAGAGAATGCGTGCAACACTTCCTTGGCTCGTTGGTAGAGCAGTTGGAGACACGCATTCAGGTTTGCTTGACATTGGTGCTGCTATTGAAACGATTCATAATTTCACCCTTGTCCATGACGACATTATGGACGATGATGAAATACGACGTGGCAGAAATGCTGTTCACATAGAATATGATGTCCCAACTGCAATCAATGCGGGAGATGCTATGTTGGCTATAGCATTCGAGCGTCTTGTTATGTCTGCAAACATTGAATTGCATGATATACCCTCTCTAGTCAATAGGATTGCTTGGATGGTTCGCAGAGTTTCTGAAGGTCAACAGCTGGATATTGAATTTGAAACAAGAGACAGAGTCATTGAAGAGGAATACCTAGAAATGATTGAGGGCAAAACCGCTGTTATGTTCCAAATTTGTGCAGAATTAGGGGCGCAGGTGGCCGGAGCAGATCAAGACGTCATCGATTGCATGTCAGAATGGGGTCTTTCCGTTGGTCTTTGCTTCCAACTTATGGATGATTTAATTGATGCTCTTTCGGATTCCAAAACGTTGGGTAAGCCTACTGGATCTGATGTTGCCCAAGGAAAACAAACTTTGATGGTTATCCACGCTTTAAATCAACCAGAAAGTGAAGTTAAGAGTAACTTACTTAATGTGCTGGGGATGGGAGAAGAAGCATCTCCTGAAATGATTCAAAAGGGTGTAGACGCTTTAAACCAACTGGGTTCAATTGAATATGCTCGTGAAAAAGCCAATTACTATCACAAAAAGGCCCATGCTTGTCTCAATCGTTTGCCTGATGGTCCAGCAATGCTTGCACTTCGGGAATTAACCGATCTTCAACTCAAGCGTTTGAGTTGATATCAACGACTTCATCGACATGGATGATTCCTTCTTGGATGACTTGAGCATACCATCGCGTCCTTTGCGGGTTCAATTTGTGAGATAATTGTTTGAAATCTCCATTCGTAAACGATGCTTGAATCGTTTTACACGGTGGTGCAGGGGATGTAATCTCCAATTCCACATGAGCAAATTTCAATCGTACTCCTGGTCGAAGGAATTCTTCATCAACATCGATAAGGAGGTTTTCTCCAGTTGACCCACCGCTAATTGGATGCCCCTCATTCTGAAGAAATTCAAGCGTTTGATTCGAGAGTATACATACAGCTCGTTTTGGACCACCGTGATGTTTCGTATCACGAATGCGTTCTCCGTAGACACCGTTTAGACGTACATCTATTGAATCAACAGATGGTTTTGGAACTCCACCTTCCTCCGTGGCAAAGATGCCGAGGACAGATCCAGTCAACATGCTCAATCAGAGTAGTATGATTCTGAGTTTGGCTCTGGCTTCAATCCCTTACGGGTTCGAATTTGAGCAACAACCTTGTCGAATAATTGTGGTGGAAGCATTTCGAATCCAAGATTCTCTGTGTTCCATACCGCACGTCCTTGAGATGCTGCTCGAATATCGTTTGAGAACCCGAATGTTTCAGCGATTGGAAGCACACCAATAACGGTTGTAACTTCGCCTTCACTTGGCATGTCTTCGATGATTCCACGACGGTTGGTGACTTCACGAGTCACTTGACCGAGCCAATCGTTTGGTACTGAAACGAATGCTTTCTGCATTGGTTCGAGAATGATTGTCTTAGCTCGCATCATTGCACCCTTCAGTCCATTACGAACAGCAGGGATTGTTTGCGCAGGTCCTCTGTGAATTGCATCTTCGTGAAGTTTGGCGTCAGTAAGACGGACAAACATTCCCTGAACAGGTTCATCAGCGATAGGTCCCTTGACACAGACTTCATTGAATGCTTCAATAATCAGTTCACGAGTTTCGTGAAGTCCTTGAATACCCTTTGTGTCATTGACAAGGACGTTGGTTCCGTTAATAGCGTAAATCTTACGCATCAAATCCTTATCCATTCCAAGAGCTCCGAATTTGTTTCCAACTTCTTTACCATCATTCGGGCGAACTGTACCTTCCTTGAATTCTCCAGAGCGTAGCGCTGCTACAACTTCTGGTGTTAGTGGTTCTACTTCGAAGAAGAAACGGTTGTGTCGGTTTGGTGACTTTCCTTCAAACGCACGGCCACGGTTGCTTCCTTGTAGACCTTCTCTGTAAACAACGATAGGTGGGCTGACGCTTACCTTGATGTTCTGTTCTTCTTCGATTCTGTAAACAGTAATCTCAAGGTGAAGTTCTCCCATACCAGCTAACAATGCTTCTCCAGTTTCTTGGTTTGTTGTAACCCTGAGAGAGGCATCTGACTTGGCCAGTGAACGTAGAGCATCAATGAACTTTGGTAGGTCCTTCATGCTCTTAGGT
>JAKMFY010000131.1 GCA_022425185.1 Candidatus Poseidoniaceae archaeon
ACCAAGATGTAGGCGGATTTTGGCCTTGGTTGGTTCCTGGAAACGCATCTGGGGGTGACGTGATTCCTTTGATTATGGAAACAAGTCGCCCATTCCGTGCCGATTTGAATGAAGAAAACGGAGTGGGTGCAAGTGACGGCTGGGTTAACGGCCGAGATGTCTATGATTGGGTTGATTTCATCACCGATGATACTCCTTGTGCTACATGCGGTGCAGATGGGGCAGTTGGCTATCTCGATCGGTGGATTGGAAATGCAAACCCCTCTTATGAACACGCAATTACTTATTTTGAGGGTGTGATGCAAGGCTATGGTTTAGATTCTGTCGAAGTACATAGATTCCAGTCGAATACTGCTTGGGCGGTAAATATTTGTGGATACAAAATCGGTTCAGTTTATCCCGACGAATGGTTGATTTTTGGCGCCCATTTTGATATCGCACCCCCAGTAGCTTACACGCCAGGTGCTCAAATTGGTGTTCCAGGTTATGGGACAAGACACGGCGCCTACGACAATGCTGCTGGTTCAAGCATGGTCTTGACAACAGCCAGTGTTTTAGCAGAATTTGATGCACGCCGAACAATGGTTTTCTGCCTATGGTCATCTGAAGAAGAAGGCCTGTGGGGGTCACGCTCATTCGCAAACGATCTTCCAGATGGGGTCACAGTGAGTAATTATCTGAATTTGGATATGGCAGGAGTCAACTATCCTGGAGATTATGCGCTCTCAGTGTACCTTGGCCCAGATGGCACTGGAGACGTTATCGACCAAGCCGGAATGTATCATTTAGCAGAATGGATAGGCGGTGATGCACTCGATCTCGGAAACGAAATAGATCGTGGAAGAGAAGCTTGGCTTGAAGGTGGAGAAAGCCCACTATGGGGTGACATTTACGAAGATACAGTGGCAATTTACGAATCACCGACTGCTCGAAGTGACCATGATTCATTCCAAA
Source organism: Candidatus Poseidoniaceae archaeon (assembly GCA_022425185.1). GTDB lineage: Archaea > Thermoplasmatota > Poseidoniia > Poseidoniales > Poseidoniaceae > MGIIa-L2. Next base: position 955 of record JAKMFY010000131.1, read on the forward strand.
ATATTGGAGTCGCGACACTCGGCTGGAATGGTTTAGTCGATGGGTATCCATGTTATCATCGTGAATGCGATACAATGGAAACCATGATCGAATACATGGGCACAGAGAACTCGACGGGAATTAACAATCTTGTTCATTCATGGGACATCGTAACATGGTGGGCCGTCTATGCATTCCTGCATATGGATCAGACTCCAGTTCCGAATGAACTCTAATTATTCATCCGAGGTTAAGGATATTAGACCCATGATTCCGACACATAATACTGCATGAGATGTTAATATCGGAACTGCAACTTTGAAGAAATCATCACCAAATGTTTGCTCCCATGCTTCTGAGAAATCAGCTTCACTAGGTGCCGCAGAAGCAGCAATAAGACACCAGATAAGGTAGCACATAAAATGACTAATAGGAGGCAGTATGCCTGCAATCAACTTGTTACAATTAACATTCAAGGCCGCGTAAACAGAGACGAGAGAAACAACAAACGCAGGAATCATGAGATAAAATGTCGATTGGCTCATGGCATAAAACAAGCGTGCATCTTCATAATAATCGGAATCGGGTTCAAAAAGTGTAGTGACAAAGGCGAGAACAAATATTCCCACTGTATATACTACATGGACTCCTCCAGCAACAAATAATCCGCGATTAGATTTCGGTGAGGCCAAATGGTGCATGGGCAGGCCAATATTTGCCCGGGGGGCTGGCATCGTTTGACTAGGGCTTTGGTAGATTTGGGGTTGTTGAGCAGGTATCATGTGATGCCTTGTTAATCATTCTGAGATTTTATTGTTCCCCCTGTAAATCAGTGGCATTCCTTGTCTTACACCAATTAATTCCAACCTCAAAGAAACCTTTCTCGTCGGGAAAACATCTAAGTTGACATATGTTTGGAAAGAACCATGGTTGTCATCGAATGTCCCCATTGTGAAGAGCATATCGAACTGGAAGACGATGCAAGCGGGACGTTTGAATGTCCTCACTGTGACGGTGAATTTGAATGGGGAGATGATGAAACCGATTCAGAGATGTTCCAGAATTACAATCACATTGATCACGATCATTTTCTTGCTAACCCAATCGCAAAAATCGCTGTAGGGTCAACCTTTGCAAGCATTTTGGGACTAATTGGAATCTTTTCAGGATTAGGGCCGATTTTAATAGGAGTTTTCTTCAGTGAACTTGGAGCAGGGGGTCTCGGAGGAATATTCATTGTGATTGGCCTTTTTTTGATGCTAATAGGAGCCGCTGGAATTGCTCTTGGAATTTTAATTGCTAAGGGGAAATTATGGGCTTTAGTTACGGGCTTTGTAATATCGATAATCGGCATTATCCTCCAAATCATTTCATGGGCGGTTTCTGAAGACGAATGCGTAGACGTAGACGTTATGACTCTTGGATGCACTGAAACCCTTTCCCCACCATTCCCATTTCTTGGAGTGTTCATTTTCCTTCTCCTTGCAGGAAGTACAGGAGCCTTACTCTTCCACCCATCGGGAAGATCAGAATTTCGCTGATTAGTATTGTTCAAGAACCAATTCAGTCGTTGTTGAAGCGATTTCATTCGGTGCTGCCATCCACATCTTATCGAGTAATTGTCGAAGAGCAACGGTGTCATCGACGTGAACAAGAGCGACCAAATCGGCTTCTCCGGAAACTTCGTAGATGATTTCAATTCCCTCCCATCCTGTAACTTCAGAAGCAAAGGAGCCAATTTCAGCACCCGGGGAGACCTTGATGCGAACAAGTGCAGTCAATCCGATTCCACTTTCTCGTACGGTATAGCCCCTAATCGTGCCGTTTTCTTCCATAGCTCGAATGTGTGTTCGTACGGTTCGTTCACTTGCTCCGACTTCTCGTGCTAGATCGACAAAGGACATTCTTCCGTTCTTTCTTAGTTGGGCGAGGATGGCGCGGTCAATTTCTGCAACTCTGGGCATGTCGCTCCCTCCACATATCGGTATATCAAACCTTTTCACGCCTGAAAAAGTAAAAAAGAACATAATAATTGACAAAAAACAACAAAAAGAGCCCTGAAATAAAAGGAAAGAGATAGAAATTGAAGACCCGTTTGATTCAAAGAGCGAGAACAACTGGGATGTTTGAGAGCAATGTCCGAATATATCTCTGGATTGGATGCACGAATGGTCCTCGATAGCCGAGGAAACCCAACTGTCGAAGTTGATTGCTACGTTGATGGACGATTAATGGGGCGGGCAATGGTGCCATCAGGAGCCTCAACAGGTCAACATGAATCGCTTGAAATGCGAGATAACGATCCTAAGAAATGGCTCGGAAAAGGCGTCGATATTGCTGTAGATAACGTGCGCAATCAGATCACAGAAGCTCTGGTTGGGATGCCTGTAGATGAACAAAGAATCATCGATGAGGTGATGATTGAACTCGATGGAACTCAAAATAAATCCACACTTGGTGCAAACTCAATGCTTGGCGCATCTCTTGCTTGTCTCCATGCTGGAGCGGCTTGCCACGAACTTCCTCTTTGGAAGTATATCGGGGGTGTTGCTGGTGGACAAATGCCAGTTCCAATGCTCAATATTCTCAACGGAGGGGCTCACGCAGCTTCAAACGTTGATGTTCAAGAATTCATGGTCATGCCACACGGATTCGATACATTCGGAGAAGGCTTACGGGCAGGGGTTGAAATCTATCACCAACTCAAGAGTGAACTCAAGGCAGACGGGCTACTTGGCGGTGTTGGCGATGAGGGAGGATTTGCTCCAAACCTCCCCACAAATGAAGATGGGCTGAAGTACATGGTTCGAGCTATTGAAGGTGCAGGCTATACAACAGATGATGTTGGGATCGCACTCGATGTTGCAGCAACAGAATTTTTGAAAGACGATGGCTACCATATGGATGGAAACGTTCTCTCAGCAAATCAGATGGCTGATATGTACGGAGAATGGCTTGATGCTTATCCTATCCTTTCAATCGAAGACGGCCTTGGGGAAAACGACTGGGCTGGATGGACTGCTTTGACGAAACAAGAAGGTCACAGAGTTCAAATTGTAGGAGACGACCTCTTCGTTACTCAATCTGAGCGGCTTGCGCAAGGTATCGAAATAGGGGCGGCAAATGCAATGCTTGTGAAAGTTAACCAAGTCGGGACAGTAACAGAAACTCTCGAAGCAATGGAACTTGCGACAACAAATGGCTATCGCAACGTGGTTTCCCATCGTAGTGGAGAGACAGAAGACACAACGATTGCCGATTTGGCGGTGGGTACCAGAGCCGGGCAAATCAAGACAGGTGCTCCGGCTCGTTCGGATAGAGTGGCCAAATACAACCAATTGTTGAGAATTTCGCAAGACGTCGAAGACTATCGCTCTCCCTTCTAAATGGAAACGTTTTTTATTAAAATACATGCCATTATAAACTCCTTAGTGGCGTTTCTAAGCAATGCGTAAATCACTCGTGTACACCCTAATAGCCTGCCTTCTTGTATCCAGTCTACCGTTTTCTGTAACTGCGGATGCAAATGACGACATACCAACCAACGCCGCTGCAACTCAAGTCCACGACTCACTGGTCGCGGCTCTGACACAAGCAGATTTGGTAACAACCCTGCAAGGAACCGGACCATTCACGGTCTTCGCTCCAACCGATCAAGCATTTATTGATGCTGGAATCGACTTAACAACGTTCGATACCGATGAGGAGAATGCAACTCTTGTTGACATTCTCACATATCACGTCGTTTCAGGAAAGGTCATGTCTACTGATTTGTCTGACGGAATGGAAGCAACAGCGCTTAATCAAGACACACTCACTTTCTCTGTTAACACCACAGAAGTCAAGGTCAACGATGCAGTTGTAACAACCGCCGACGTAGAGTCTTCAAACGGTGTCATTCACGTCATTGACAAAGTATTGATGCCTCCAGCAGATCTCATAGACATCCCAGCAACAGCACAATCAACAGGAGTCCACACTGCTTTGGTTGCAGCACTAAGCCAAGCCAACCTTGTTACCACACTTCAGGGCGAAGGACCATTCACCGTCTTTGCCCCAACAGACCAAGCATTCACTGATGCTGGAATCGATCTAACAACCTTCGATACCCCTGAAGAAAATGCAACATTAACAGATATTCTCCTCTATCACGTATACTCAGGAGCAGTACCAGCGTCTGCAGTAACGGATGGACTCGCAGTAACAATGATCAACGGCGACAAGGCAACTTTCGCTGTTGGCACCGATGGTAGCGTAACCATTGGAGATGCAACTGTAACCGGTGCAGACGTACAAACATCAAACGGAATCATTCACGTCATTGACAAAGTACTGATGCCACCACCAGGTGATATTTGCTACAACATGGTATCTCACACAATTGTTCCAGGTGCTACAAATCTCATCTGTAACTCCTATATGTACGTCGATAACTACACAATGGGCGGCCAAACAATTACCGGTTGCTACAACACAGTAACTCACGCAGTCTCTGAAATTAGTGCAGCAGAATGTGGTGCTTACATGTGGACGCCTGCAGTGAACCTCGCCATGACTGCTGGAGCAACAACAATCCATACCTCCCTTGTTGCAGCATTAACTGCTGCTGACTTGGTAACCACTCTAAGCGGCGACACAGATTATACAGTATTCGCACCAAGTGATGATGCGTTTGCAGCAGCAGGTATCGATCTCGATTCATTCGATACACCTGAAGAAATCGCAGAACTAACTGACATTCTCCTCTACCACGTTGTCGCAGGAACTACCATGTCAACAGACCTTGGAGAAGGTACAACGACAGTTGCTGCAGCAAACGGTGATGACCTGACAATTCAGGTTGCTAACGGAGCAGTCATGGTTGGAACTGCAATGGCGAACGTAACACTCGCAGATGTACCAGCATCAAACGGTGTCATCCATGTCATTGACCAAGTTCTCATGCCTCCTGCTGATGTAACACCAGATCCATTCGAAGGCGTTGATTGTGCAGTAACCATTGGATTAACTGCTGATGGTTACGGATTCAACCCAGCTATCACAACCATAGATGTCGGTCAGACTGTTTGTTGGTCATGGACTGATGCAGCAATGGGTCACAATGTCAAGGAAATCGACGGTGCTCAATCCTCGACCTTCGTAGCAAACGGCGTAACCTCTGGTGCCGCTGCAGTTACAGTGGCTTTCCATCACACCTTCACAGAAAACCAAACCTTCTACTATGCTTGTGAACCGCACATCTCGATGAACATGTTCGGAGAAATTGTTGTCGGTGACGGCGGAATAGAACCAACATCTGATGATGATGACGATGAAAACACACCTGGCTTCATGGCATCGACCATGATTCTAGCAGCCTTGGGTGCAATCCTTTTCATGGGCCGTCGTCGTAGCCTGTGATGAAGTGGTACGTTGAAGTGGAAGCGTTGGGCCTCAGTAACAGCCGTAGTGCTGCTTTCTGTAGGTGTAGCGTGGACCTTCCTCGTGGTCTCTTACGAGTCCCCTCTCGGTACAAACAACAGAGTGCTTGTCTCTGATCCTGATGGGAGCCTATCCAATGGCTCCACGGATGAGATAGTATCCTTGTCGTTTGCCGAGGGGGGCGAAGATCTCGCTTGGACTTCTGTTCAAATAGAACTCACAGCTAATGAGCAACAATACACTTGCTCTTTCGGAAGCCAATCGGCTGAGGGCTCGAATGACGGTAGTGTCAAGTCAACACTTGGCGCAGATGGTTCGACCTTCACGACAGTAATCGATGCAACAATGGACACGTTTACGTATTTTGACCTGCCAAACCAGCAGGAATCAAATGAATCAGATCACACCATGAAATTTTCAAAGACGGACATTTTCTTTTCAGAGGGCATCCAGTGGGCCTTTATTGAAGACAAGAACATCGATGAAATAACTTCGATTAACACTTCCTCGTGGTCTCTTACGAGTCCCCTCTCGGTACAAACAACAGAGTGCTTGTCTCCGATCCTGATGAGCCTATCCAATGGCTCCACGGATGAGATAGTATCCTTGTCGTTTGCCGAGGGGGGCGAAGATCTCGCTTGGACTTCTGTTCAAATAGAACTCACA
>JAKMFY010000152.1 GCA_022425185.1 Candidatus Poseidoniaceae archaeon
GTCTTCCCCACGGCCTGGAATGTTCGTAATTGAAATCAGACATGTACGAGATGGTGAAGATTGCAAGGTCTTAGCAGAGTCAAGTGGCACTTCAATCAAGTATTCTCCATCGTCGGTTAGAGAACCATCACTCCACAACTTTTCACCATCGAAGACTTCGACCAAGATACCAACGTTTCGAGGTGCTGGTACATTGCTTCCTTCATATACAACACGTCCGCTAAAGGCCAATCTGTCGTCCTTACGAACACGAGTTCCATCAGCAACCTGTCCTGTTCTTGGTTCACTAACGTCCTCGACCATGTAATCTGTTGGAGAGAGCGTGAAATCATTCTCAATTCTGAATGTGTGTTCTAAAATCAGAAGCATGTCGTCTTCTGCAGAGCCTCGTTCTTTGAAAACAAGAGCAAGGTCGCCCATTTCTTCATCTGGCCAATCCCATGCAAAGGTGAATTCGAAAGTTACAATGATCCAAGGAAGACCTGATTCGTTGGTTGTTTCATGCATTCTGCTTTCTTGGCTGAGGTGAATATACTTACTTTCACTCCAGAACGTATCGTTCAATCCTGAGTAAGAGATACGTTGAGCATCTCTGCTGGGGTTTGGTCCCTCAAAGTCAAAGACGAGTGAAATATGTTCGAAGTCGATAGCAGTGTTCGCATCAATGAACCCAACTGTAATCGATTGTTCTAGACCTGCATACACTGCTTCGTCATCGTTATGCCCAACCCATTCAAGGCCAGTAAAGACAGCAGCAGAATCCTTGCGGGTTTGGAATGTAGCATCATCGAAGTTAAATCCTGGTCCAGATTGAAGTTCGTAAACTATGCCTTCTGAATCAGATTGCGAATAGTAAAGTGGGTTACCAGCTTGGTCGCCACCTTCCCAATAATAGGACACACGGCCCATGTTCGGGTTTCGAGAATGATCAATTGTTGTGATGAACCACTTGTTGTTATCTTCAGTCATGTTTGTGACTTGCTTACTTGCGTATTCTCCATCATCTGCAATACCGTTTCGGTTGACGTCATGGTCTGCTTCTACCCAATACTTGAGCGTCAGTTCCATTGGAACACCAACAGCGTCACGCACCAAGATGCTGACATCTTGTTGGTTGACTCCTGCTTCATAAGAGCCATCTGTAGGATACAATTTAACTCTCTCAGGTGGTGTTGCATCAACCTTGAAGGTTCTTGACCAATCTGAGTTTGGTGCCATGACGTGGGTCGGATTTCGCTCATTGTAGGTCTGTACTTCGTAGTTCAGTCCATCTGGAACGTCGATTTCAGGAGTGATGATACTGATGAAGAAGGAACCGTTGTTGTTGGTTGTATCTCGAGCGGTTGATTCGACCCATCCGTTACGAGAGACTCGAACGTCAAAGGCACTGTCCAGAGGAGCATCTTCAGAGTCCATGAACCACATAGCGCCTTGGAAGTAGAGCGTTTCTCCTGCTGAGACCCAAGCGTTGTTCGGGACATCGTCTCGGACAAGGCCACCTTCATTGTCCCGTACCTTCATCCATCCAAGACCAAAGGTGCGATTGACCTGAAGACCTTCATCACTGAACAGATCAAGTGGTGAGAATCCTGCTGAACCGCTATCGTCAAGACAACCTGTCTTGAATCGAACACTCTCTTGGTCTGGGAATTCACTAGTAATTCTAAACAACCAATGAATTTCAAGAATACTGTTGTTCAAAGTAGAATAGGAGTTCCCATCCATGACCACATACCCTTCAGGATCGTTTGGTGATGGGAAGATATCTCCGTTCTGCCAGAATAGTGTCGGATTCGCAGCAGATGAACTCGTCATCAGCGTCAGCGTTGCCTCTCGAATAGCCGTTGCACTTTCACCAACGATGTGGCGAGTAATGACTTCGTAAGGCTCACTGCGTTCATGGAGTATTTCTCCTTCTGGAATGTTGATTTCAAGATTGACTGTTTGCATTGTATAGGTCACACTAAACGATGTTAGGCTCAGAATACCACTGCTCTCAGAAGTCAAATCGATTGGAATATCGACGAACCCTTGACCAGTATCAGGGATACGATCGTTGAAGGCCTTTACGATGATGTTGTTTGCTCCAACGGCATTGATTGTTTTGGAGCCGACCAATGCTCCGTTTTCACTCCATCCAACGGTTGGATTCAATGGTGGATTGAATCCAGCAGGTATTGGATATGGTGCTTGGATTTCAAATCCAGGACTTGTTGGAGCATTACTGTGCAACGCAACCTGTATGTCTTCGAGAACAGGCGTATTTGCTGAATTCGAAGTTGAGAATGATACCTTGATACAGAGATAGCCATAGCTTGGTGTTGTAAATGACTTGGTGAGTCCAGATTGCCCAAACGTTGTCAATCCACTGCTGCAAAGGCTCGAAGTACTGCCTCCAAGTTGCACAGTCATCGATGTGCCTGAAGGGATTGTTGCATTGTAATCAATTGTTGCTGCAACATACGTTGGGAACGGATTATTGTAATTTGAACGCACGTAGAAATTTCCACTGGTGTAGTAGTTGGTCGTATATTGGACTGTAACCTGATCGAGAATAGGGGTGGTTGTCGATGTACCATTCAGTGTTGCTCTCCATGTGATCTTGTTTCCTGCAGTTGCAAACGCTCTCGTATCACCAACGGATACTGATTTCCATGTCACGCCATCATCGTTTGAGACGTCAATATCAATCGATGTACCTGTAGGTACGTAACCGATTGCGCTAAGCAATGTTATTTCGCCAACGGTTCGACTGGAGGTGGTCGTTTTTCCAAGGATGGTCGTGCTGGTAGCCGTAGGCGTTCTTTCATCGAAGACTGCCCCGTCGCCCCACATGTGAATCTTCCGAGCCACGCTACCACAGTAGGATGTGTAGTAGCAAGCGAACAAAATCTTTCCACTCTCATCATCTTGTGATATTCCGTAATGACCTCCATTAGGCATATCTTGAACACCCATCTTGTCAAGACTAAATCCGTTCAAGGCAAAGTGGTGGTGTCGTGAACCTTGCTGGTTGTATTCATTAAGGATAATACGAGGTAAATCCACGACGAGACCAGAGTTCGGATTACCAGCGGTTGAAGTCGTTTTGTAATTGTAATCCGCAGCGGTCCCTAATGACCATGTGGAATTGATTGAAGATGGGTTAGAAGGGTTTACTTCCATAAGATATCTGTTGTAGGTTGGGTATGTTGAGGAGTCGTAGTAACTAACGAAAAGTTTTCCAGTATCTTCGTCAAAGTCAACACCAGTCAGGTATGTCGGATAGTTGTAATTGGTATAGCTGGAGCAAGACCATTGTGTCTTTGCTGCGTTCAGTGTCCACTTTGTCAAATAATAATAAGAATACGAAACAGTCCAAACATTTCCGTTGGAGTCAACAGTAGCGTCGTACCAGTAACTTGAGACGGATGATGTGCAACTTGACGTAGAAATGGTCGCAGTACCGAGATATGCTCCTGTTGTAGCATTGAATCGTTGAATAGATGGTGCTGTATACATTGAAGTGCTCGTATATCGAGTTGAATGGATTTCATCGTCAGAGACCTTCACCACGATTCCTCTGTAATTCCAGGCCGCAGATGAAGAGACTGAGAGATCAGTAAATTGCTTTGAGATGCTGTTGTATCCCTGATCACCGAGGGCAACGAATTGTCCTGTGGAATTGAGTGTGGCAGAACTTGTGCTGGAAAGATCACTCGAACTTCTGAATGTAGCAGCGTTATCCGTAGGGTTTCCTCGTAGAGCGATTTCATCGTTTGCAGTTTCGAGATTGGTTCGTGTTCCATAAGGGAAGCCGTTGGGTCCACCGGACCATTGCCCGGTTCCAACGCCGCCGAAATCACTGTTATCAGTCATATTCGACCAAGTGGTTGTGCTGGCTTCACCGAGAAAGTTGAATTGAGCAGATGTAACCTCTGCTCCATACGGGAAAGTGATCACTCCCGCAGAACCATTTCCTTGGCCGTTAAAGGTGTGCTCATAGGACGTAGTTCCTCCTTTGAATTGGGTCTCAGTGGTCGCTGAAGACGCCAATGGAGCCATTACCGAGAGACTGAAAAG
>JAKMFY010000168.1 GCA_022425185.1 Candidatus Poseidoniaceae archaeon
ATATTCGGAAGCGCAGCTCTTTTAGCGGTGACATATAATCCGTGTAATGCCATCATAATACCTGAAATTGTAAACATCCACCACATGTCTTCAGGACCGTTAACACCGAGAAAGGCAAGTGCTAAACCAATTTGTAAAATATTTGTAATAATCATCAAATTTTTTCGATTAACACGGTCTGCAAGCAGTCCGAAAAGAGGTTGCATAAGAGCAAATGACCCCATTCTCACAGCCATTAAAATTCCTAATAGCAATTCAGATTCCGTATATTTTAGAATGATCAAAAAGAGAGCAATCGTATTGAACCATTCTCCAAACATTGATACAAAAGCGGCTAGCCAAAATCTACGGTAGGTACGGTTGGTCTTAACCAAGCGAACGTAGGAATTCTCAGACATGATGAAAACCTATTCTTCTTCGAAAACATCACTGGTTTTTGAGAGGGATACTACGATCCATTTGGATGTCGGAGTATTGGATTTTTCAGCCACCGAATCAAGAGGGACCAATTCATTTGCTTCTGGGAAATATGCTGCCATGTTTCCTTTGGGTATATCATAAGCCACAACAATCCAATTATTGGATTGGCGCAATGTGCCCTCGAAAGAACTGCTAAGGTGGACCATATCTCGAGTTTTAAGACCGTTTTCAGCCATATCTAATGAATTCATGAGGACAACACGCCTATTTCCATGAATCCCTCTGTACCTGTCGTGTAATCCATAGATCGTAGTGTTGTATTGATCATGGCTTCTCATCGTCATAAGAACATATTCATTTGACTTGACAGAAACATCTGGCAAAGGATTCATTGAAAACGCAGCCTTTCCAGATGGTGTATCAAATTCCAATTTATCTCGTGGGGGATTGGGCAATAAGAACCCGTTATCATGTCGAACGCGTTCATTATAATTTTCAAATCCGCTTAATGAATTTGACATCAGATCACGAATAGTATCATAGTCTTGAGACAACGTATTCCAGGGGAGTTTCTCAGGAGCCAACCGTTTTCCTAATTCAGCAACAATGGATGGTTCGCTCCTCAATGATGATGAAGTCGGTTTTAATTTGCCTTCTGAACGGTGTACGACGCCCATTGAGTTCTCAACAGTAACGAATTGTTTCTTAGAATTTTGAATATCAATTTCTGTTCGCCCCAGTACTGGTAAGATTAATGCTGATTTTCCTGTTATCAGGTGACTACGGTTCAATTTTGTAGATATCTGTACTGTAAGGCCGATGTTTTGTATTGCTTTAGCAGTCCTTCTGGTATCAGGTGTTGCTGACAGAAAGTTTCCACCCATGCAGATAAATACATCAACAATACCCTTTTCCATGGCGTATATTGACTCTACAACGTCATATCCATGTTCCTTTGGTAAATCAAAACCAAGTCCTTTCTCCATGGATTCTAGGAATATCTCAGATGGAGCCTCCCAGATACCAACAGTACGATCTCCCTGAACATTCGAATGGCCTCGAACAGGACATACGCCTGCCCCTTCTCGTCCTATATGTCCGCCAAGTAGTAGGAGATTCACAACTTCCTGTATTACAGATACTCCATTCCTATGTTGTGTGAGTCCCATAGCCCAACACGCAATCGTAGCGGTTGAACTTGCACACATTTCTGCGAATTCAATGATTTGTTTTTTGGATATACCTGAATCTTGTATGACTTGGTCCCAAGAAAAATTCTTCATATGTGATATCAATTGTTCAAAATAAATGGTATGTTCTTCAATAAATGTTGTGTCATAACTATTCGTATCTAAAAGGTGCTTAATTACTCCTTGAAATAATGCAGCATCACCACCTATTTTCACTTGTAAATGCATATCAGAAAGCTGTGTAGATGTCAAATCCATTTCCATATATTCTTGTGGATGTTTGAATCGGGATAAACCCGTTTCAGGTAATGGATTGATATTAACAATCTTGGAACCATTCCTTTTTGCATCTCTCAAAGCAGTAAGCATACGGGGATGATTGGTACCTGGGTTTTGGCCTACGACTAAAATCAAATCACTTTTGTTGAAGTCTTCTAAATGAACAGTTCCTTTTCCGATTCCAATTGTAGAAACAAGAGCTTTTCCACTTGATTCATGACACATGTTGGAACAATCAGGAAGGTTGTTTGTGCCGAGACTTCGAACAAGGGCCTGATAGAGAAATGCGGCTTCATTCGAGGTCCTACCAGAGGTGTAATACACACCCCTCTCCGGTTGATCCATAGATTTGATGGATTCAGAAATTAAGTCAAAAGCTTCTTCCCATTGAATAGGTACATAGTTAGAACTTCCGGGTTTGAGAATCATTGGATGCGAAATACGCCCTTGTTTGTTCAGCCAATAATCTGATTTCTTAAGCAATGTTTGAACATCATAACGTTTGAAAAAATTAGGATTTACCCTATCCTTCATAGCCTCGTCAGCAACAGCCTTAGCCCCATTTTCACAGAATTCAAACGATGTTCTATGTTTTGGATCTGGCCATGCACATCCGGGACAATCAAACCCATCTTTTTGATTTACCATGAGGAGGGTTTTGATGGTTTTCGAAACACCCATTTTACGAATTCCATGGTTTAGGGAAGAAATCGCAGCAGGAATTCCTGCTGCGGACTTCTTTACTTTACCTAGCCGAAGGGAATTCAAATCTTCCGGAGTAACCCCTTCAGATGGTTCCTGCATATACCTGCCATGCAATACCGTTCATGAACTCTTGTGGAAGAAATCTAATTTATTCCCGCTTTCCAAGCACCCGATTCTCTCACGAATCCATAAAGTGTGATTTCATTCTCTCTCGCCAATTCCAAGGCAGCGGTTGAAAATGCTCCAACGGATGCAATTATAGGAATACCAATTCTTGTGGCTTTTGCTACAATGTCCCATCCACATCTTCCTGAAAGTAGCAACGTAAATGTATCGAATGAATGAATACCGGATAGAACTGCTAAACCTATCGTTTTGTCGACTGCATTGTGACGGCCAATATCTTCTGATACAAATTGAATATCACCTCTTGGGCCTAAAAGCGCTGCACCATGGCATCCACCCGTGCTTTCAAAAAGATTCATTCCTGCTCTCATTTTTTCTAAAGCTTCCTTAACATCATTATGAGTTAATTGTTGAACATGATGTATTCGCTTACCATGTAGTTGATCCACAGATAAATCGGGATGGTTACACGCGCCGCAAGAAGTGGTGATAAGTCGGGGTTCTGGTATCTTTAGAACTTCTGAATTATAATATGAATGTATTTTCCCATTCAACATCTCGAATTCAAAATTTTCTATTGTGGGTATTTCATCAATGAGTCCCTCGGAAAGTAGATGTCCAATATGCAATTCATTGACCATTGTAGGTGTCCCTAGTAAAGAAGTGTGCGGTTCAAGAGTCCCTTCGATACCAATACAATGGAATGTAATGATAGATTCTTGGACTAAAAATTCAGATTTTATTTTAGACTGAACATTAACCAACCGTTGTAATG
>JAKMFY010000190.1 GCA_022425185.1 Candidatus Poseidoniaceae archaeon
ATCTTCTGAAAATACTGAATCAGAGAAATCGAACAAAATCGTTCCACCCTCTTGTTGAATAAGTTCTCCTTGGTCATAGACAGTTACAATTCGATCGATGTTTGTATTGGTCGTCACAACGAGTCCATTCTCTTTTTGATTATCCTGAACTGAACCAAGACATCCAGACGTTAGCGTCATGAGAATGACTACTCCAATCAGTGGAGTATTCAACTTCATAGAATCACAGTACTCAGTTCTTGTAGTTCGTAATCAAATGGTACATGGTACGAACGTGAATTCCTGTAGCACCGTTTCCAACCATTGTGTTTGTCTTAGCGCCCCAGTATGTTCCTGCGATATCCATGTGAGCCCATGTGATTTGTTCTCCATCCTTGTCGTAGTTACGATTTGGAACGAATTGCTTGAGGAAGGCAGCAGCTGTGTTTGCTCCACCATAACGACCAGCGCCGAGGTTACGAGTATCTGCAATCTTTGAGTTGGTCATTTCCTTCTCGAATGCTGGAAGTAGAGGCATTGGCCAAGCCAGTTCGTCGACTGCATTACCTGCTTCGTGAATCTTTGTTCTGAAGTCATCATCATTGGACCAGAGTCCTGTTGCTTCATGACCCAGAGCAACGACACAAGCACCAGTAAGTGTTGCGAAGTCGATAATGAATTCAGGATCGAATTCTCCGGCCTTCCACAATCCATCAGAAAGAACCAATCGGCCTTCTGCATCTGTGTTGAGCACTTCAATGGTCTTGCCAGAGAGTGTTGTGATAACGTCTCCAGGGCGTTGAGCGTTTGCAGCAGGCATGTTTTCAGCCATGCATGTGATTGCAACGACCTTTCCTTCGTATCCAGTTGCAGCAAGAGCTTGCATGGTTCCAAAGACTGTTGCAGATCCACCCATGTCATACTTCATTTCATCCATGTTTGCACCTGGCTTGAGTGAAATACCACCAGTGTCGAATGTGATTCCTTTTCCAACAAGGAGTGGGCAACGACCTTCAACATCGTGATTCATCTCGTAGATGACCATGCATGGTTTGCGTGACGATCCCATTCCAACAGCAACAAGTCCACCCATTCCAGCCTTTACGGCTTGTTCATAATTGATGATTGTAACTTTCACGTTATCGTAATCCTTAGCCCATTCCCATGCCATGTCTGCAAATGCTTCAGGATACATGTCGTTTGGAGGACAGTTTCCAAGGTCCCGAGATAGATGGACGCCAGACACAACCCCTTCGTGGATGTTGATAAGTCTCTCAAGTTCTTCTTCTTGGCCTTCATCACATGTGATGCGGACTAGAAGATCGGCTTCATCGTCTTCATCATCCTTCATTTTGTAGTTGTCATAGGAGTAATCTCGAAGCATCATACCTTCGCCAAAGGCGCCCATGGAATCAACAGGGGCTCCTGCGAATCGAACTGTAAGATCCGTGCCATGCGCTTTCTTACGAGCAGCGACAACAGCAGCACCAGCTTTTCTGTAAGCATGGAGATCCGCGTCGTCTTCCTTACCAAGTCCAACAAGCATTGCTTTTCCACCTTCACCGCCAACAAGCGTCATTGTTGACTTTGCCTTTGCTTTGAAATCTCCATCGGCAAGAACACGATTGATTTGGCTCTTGAGTGCAACATGAAGTCCTGTTGCATGCGTTTCTGGGACTATTTCTGTGCCTTCGAAAAGAGGTAGGATGAGCGTTCCGTCGATGTTGTGGCTTGAACTGACATTAATTTTCATGGTTTCACCGATTACTGCGAAGTACTTGGAGCACTTGAAACCTCGCGACGAACTTTCAGCCAAAAAAGAGGATTACTCTTCATCTTGTTCGTCTTTCTTGAACAAAGAAACAACAGCCAAGGCGCCGATGATAGCGATTGGATTGAAGATACCATAGCCAATCAGAAGGCTTGATGATTCATCATTTGTCGTTATGTTGGCTTCAACATCATTTGGTTCAGTCACCCAGCGCGCCGCATCAATGACTCGGACTTGATAGTACAACTGCCATGTACCACCGTCTTCTAAGGAAAGGTTGCTTGAATCGATTTCCAGCATAGATGTATTGCTTGCGTTGACTGAGAATGTGGATGAGGTCCATGTGACTTCACCACTTGATGCGAGATACTGCAAGGTAGCATTTGATGTCGATGCTTGACCATGGTTACTTACATCGAGCGCAAGTGAATCTCCCGCAATATCGATCGATTGTACATCCAAACGAGCTCTCCAGTACCACACATTATCGATAAGATATCTCATAACGTTCATTTCTTCACCCAATCGGTCGTTGAGGTTTTCAAACGATCCTGGAACAAATTGTTCATCATCAGTCTCAAACGTGAATGTTGGGAATCCCATGACACCGTAGCCGTAATCTCTGCTTGTTCCACAATTTGGATACAATCCTTGATTTGCATTTTGGATAGGGATGCTGGAGATGTTATCTTGGACATCCTCTCTGATTTGATGATACAGTTCCCAGTCAGAAGGTTGATCAGGCCACTTGCCCCAAGGATAGAGCATAATCCAAACGCCAGTATGCATCGTAACGTACAGATCAGCATCAGGAACGACTGTATTCATGTAATTCGAATTTGCAGACGTTTCAGACTCACTGAAAGCACTGCTACCTGGTTGTGTAGTAGGGCACGTGTTCCAATAATGATCGTAATTTCGGTTCAAGTCCACTTGGTTAATGTTCCATCTGGTATCGATGTCATTTCCATCAGGGTTGAGCATAATCAAGATGTGGATTTCAGTATTTTGGAGGACGTTAATCGCTTCTTGATTACCTTCTGCCCATCCGTTAATGTACCATTTTGCAGATAAATATGCCAGTGCAGTACCAAGATACTCGTTACCATGATGGCCACCGTCAATGTAGACAATCTCTTTGATGTCCCCGTTCGGTTTGGTTTCGTTCGACCAATCAGAGAGACGGACAACCCACAACGATTTTCCGAGCTCAGATTCACCGACACTTGTTACATCAACGATTTCTGGGTATTCGTCTGCCCAGTCGTTGACATCAAGCGTCAATGTAGCCCATGTTAAGTGAATATGACTGTCGATTGGGTCGCCAGGCCATTCTTCTTCGGTTGAATCCGATTGTGCGCTGGCTATTGGAATACTTGCGAGGAACATGCACAGGACTAAACCAACTGCGACTCGCATGGTTTGACCAACCACCCTTCTGCCAAAAACGCTTTGATTGTAGTTTCACCAATCGCTTGTGAAAGCATTTGGATTTGCAACCTTTTCAGATTCTCTTGTCCAAATGGTTCGGCCATCAGTTCCGTATATGTCTGCAAATGGATCGATATCTTCCGGTTGGCGTTGTCGCTGCATGTAAGACTCCATGCGCTCTTTGAGGTCTGGCTTAAACTTCCAATAGTGGATTCTCCATTCCCTTCCGTCCCAGAGTGTCGTCTCTTCAGATTCTGTTGTAAGTAGATCGTAATCTTGGAACATGTAAAACAAGTTACGATCTGTTGGTTCCAATGCATTATCGATAATTCGGTTATAGAATCCAAAGAATCCTAGTGCGTGTTCTGCCATTCCGGCAGCTACTTCGGCATCCATATCTGTATCGATATGCTGCTGTATTGCTTGTGTCAGTGATTGTAGTGTCATTCCCATCGTTTTTCCCCCTCCCCGGACATTACTGTCCGAGAACACTATTGTATATTGGTCCCCGGACTATATTAACACATCGCCACTTTTTCATGAAACAAGGTGTCCTTGAGGTTTTTTGAGCCTTATTTTGAAGAAGTCTCAAGAACAGGAAACAGCGCGTTTGACACAATGGAACTGTCCGATAGCCACACTTTTCTAGGGCTCGAGCCCATAAAAAAGGATGTCGATGTCGTTGTTCTTTCTCTTCCGTATGAACTCACCACGTCGTACGGAACTGGTACTTCTCAAGGCCCTGATGCTTGTATTAAGGCATCTGCTCAGGTCGAATTGTATGATTCTGAACTGAAAGAAGATCTCCCTGCTGGCCTTTCAATTCATACTGCGAAGGTTTGGGATGGAGAAGAGCCAACGTTACTGCATCAACTTGATTCCATGGTTGGTTATCTCAATCCTTGGTTCAAAGGCGATTGTTTTCCACTCACGCTTGGTGGGGAGCACGGGATTCTCCCACCTCTCATGGAAGCTGTTCGAAACCATCCACTTGTTGACAATGATTTGTCGAATCTTACAGTGGTCCAAATCGATGCTCACGGCGATCTACGGTCTGAACTTGACGACGAACCCTATTCACATGCCTGCGCAGCAGCACGAGCGCTCGATGCAGGAATTGGCCGATTATTGCAGGTTGGAATCCGTGCCTTCAGCAAGGAAGAACACGAGCGAATGCTTTCAGACGATCGTATTACGACATTCTTCGCTGAAGATACGCAATCGCCGTGCCAAGGTGTAACGCATTGGCAAACTTGGCTCGATCTCTTAGATTCAATCGAAGGGCCTGTTCATCTCACCGTTGACATCGATGGTTTGGACGGAGCACTTGTTCCTGCTACTGGGACTCCCGTACCTGGAGGTCTGACCTTTTGGCAAGCTCAACAAACCATTCAGACTC